>CAZUUK010000024.1:0-46853 GCA_964622675.1 uncultured Planctomycetota bacterium
GGATCAAATGGCCTCATTGCTCGAAAAGATCCCGCGCGGACGGCGCATCGAAATGGGAGTCCTTCGAGGAGAATACCTGCTTGAAGCCCTCGTGAGGGTCGAATGAAGCCTGTGAAAACCTCCACTTTGGTCTTCCTCCTCGCCGCTGTGTATTGCGCCGCCTATGCGGCCGGCACTTCACCGCTCGTAACCGCCTCCTTCCGGCGTCCTTTCACCATCGGCCGCGTGCCTGTTACCCTTGAATGCGCCGTGCACTGGGAAGGCGAGCCGGACGCCTTCAAATTGTCTCCCCCTGCTTTTCCCGCACCCGACGGCCTGGAGTTCCTGGACGTCGGCTCCACTTCCGAAACGCGCCTGCTTGAGGACTCCGAATCCTTTGCCTTCACCCAGTCGTTCCTGGTCTCATTCACACCAATCGGAAAAGGACGCGTCAGTACGGGGCCGGGGGAGATCTCCGTGCTGTTCCCGACCGGCGACCAGCAGGAGAAAATCGCCGTGCCCGCCGCCTCCATCCGCGTGATTGGGCTGGCTTTCGCCCTTGCCGTTGGCTTGGCCTCCTTGGCGGCTATCCTGGCTGTCACGCCCGCAGTCCTCTTCAGCCGCAAGCGGCGCGCAAATGCCGCGGCAATCCCGTCTGGCAATTGAACCCTAACTTCATCTGTAAGAATCAGCGAGGAAAGCAATGGAAGCAGGTGATGTAAGAGAAGTGACCGAACAGGTAAGGAAGAAGGCGGCGTTCGTCGAACTCCTCAAGCAAGAAATCGGCAAGATCATCGTCGGCCAGCGTTACATGGTCGAGCGAATGCTCGTCGGCCTTCTCGCCAACGGTCACATCCTCGTCGAGGGCGTCCCCGGGCTCGCCAAAACGATGACCGTCATGACCCTCGCCGCATCCGTCGGGTGCAAGTTCCAGAGAATCCAGTTCACCCCCGACCTCTTGCCTGCCGACGTCATCGGCACGCTCATCTACAATCCTCGTAGCGGCGAATTCACCGTCAGAAAAGGACCGATATTCGCCAATCTCATCCTCGCCGACGAAATAAACCGCGCCCCCGCCAAGGTCCAGAGCGCTCTCCTCGAAGCGATGCAGGAACGTCAGGTCACCATCGGCGACCAGTCGTTTAGGCTTGACGAGCCCTTCCTCGTCCTCGCCACCCAGAATCCAATCGAGCAGGAAGGCACTTACCCCCTCCCGGAGGCACAGGTGGACCGCTTCATGCTCAAGCTCAGCGTCACCTATCCCACAAAGGAGGAAGAGCGCCAGATCGTTGACAGAATGGCTGCAACTTCCGTTGACCTCTCCGTCAGCCCCGTCGTCAGCCCCGAAGACATCCTCCAGGCGCGAAAGTTCGTTGACTCTATCTACATCGACGACAAAATCAAGAACTACATCCTCGACGTCGTTCTGGCGACCCGCACTCCCGCCGACTACGGCCTTGAACTCGCCCAGTACATCCGCTACGGCGCCTCCCCCCGCGCCAGCATCTATCTCACCATCGCCTCAAAAGCGTACGCCTTCATCCAGGGACGCGGCTACGTCATACCCCAGGACGTAAAGTCCATCGCCATGGACATCCTCCGCCATCGCATAATCATCAGCTACGAGGCCGAGGCCGAAGACCTCACCTCCGAAGGCATAATCGGGCGTGTCCTCGATCACATCGAAGTCCCCTGAAAGGGCCTTCATATGATTCCCGCCGAGATCATCAAAAAGGTTCGCAGGATCGAGATACGAACCAGCCGCCGCGTCAGCGAAGTCCTCGCAGGCCAGTACAGAAGCGTCTTCCGCGGTCGCGGCATGGAGTTCGATGAGGTCCGCGAGTACCAGCCCGGCGACGACGTCTCCACCATAGACTGGAACGTCACAGCCCGCATGGACTATCCTCACGTCAAGCGCTTCGTCGAGGAGCGGCAGCTCACCGTCCTCTTCCTCTTCGATTCCAGCGGCTCGGGATTCTTCGGCTCCACCGACCGCCTTAAAGTCGAAATCGCCACCGAGGTATGCGCCTTCCTCGCCTTCTCTGCCATAAAAAGCAACGACAAGGTCGGCCTCGTGCTCTTCACCGACCGCGTCGAGAACTACGTTCCTCCCGCCAGCGGCTCGCGCCACGTCCTCAGAGTAATCCGCGAGCTCGCCCTGCTTCAGCCTCGCGGCGTAAGCACACGAATAGACCTCGCCCTCGACTACCTTAACCGCATCACCCGTCGCAGTTGCGTCGTCTTTCTCGTCTCCGACTTCATGGGCGACGGATACAGGCGCGCTCTCGCAATCGCCAACAAGCGCCACGACGTGGTCGCCATCGTCATAACCGACCCCAGAGAGTTCTCCCTCCCTCGTGCAGGCATCCTCGAGCTCCGGGACCCGGAATCGGGAGAACGCGCCCTCGTGGATAGCTCAGACCCCGGAATTCGTGCTGCCTACGACCAGGCCTGGCGTGAGTTCTCACAGCACCGGACCGAAACCCTTCGCCAGGCCGGCGTTGACGCAATACATGTCCGAACCGATCGCTCTTACGTCGACCCGATAGTAAGGTTCTTCCTCATGAGAAGAATGAGAATCAGGTAGGTCACAGTGATCCATCGCTCCCCTGGGAAATGCGGCTCACCGGCAGCCGGAATAGGGTGGGGGAGTGGAGTCGCCGCCGCTCTCCTCTTGACTGCGATTTCGGCCCTCGCCCACGATGCCGACTCGCATCCCGGCCACATCTCCGCCTCAATATCTCTATCCCCCTCCGCCGTCACCATCGGCGTCCCCATTCGCTGCGAAGTCCGGGTCGAGCACTCAAAAGAACTTCTGGTCGAAATCCCTGACCTTGCCCCCGTGCTTTCAGACTTCGAGATCAGGAATTCCGGCAAGTCCGTTGCCCGGAAGCTGCTCAAAGGCCGCCTCGTCAAATCCCGTTGGTACGACCTCGTAACGTACTCCGTCGGCGAGCACGTCGTCCCTTGGCCGGAGATCTCTTACGCGGAAAAGGGCGTCGAGGACGCAGCTCCCAGGCTGCTTCCTGGTGCCCCTCTGGTGCTCCGCGTCTCCAGCCTTCTCGACGAAGGTGCTACAGAAATTCGCGACATCAAACCCCCGCTTGACCTGCCCGCTCCGCGCTGGCCGTATGCGATTGCGGCTGTCATTGCCGTTCTAGCCCTCGCCGCAGTCACCCTTTTCATAATCCTCCGGCGAAGGAGAAAACGGGCCGAGCCGCCTCCAATTCCCCCTCACGAAATTGCCTACGCCGAGCTCGACCGGCTTGCCGCCATCTCTCCCGGGACTATTGAGGAGATGGCCGAATTCTACTATCGCCTTTCCCTCTGCGTTCGCCGCTACATAGAGGCGAGATTCGGCATTCGCGCCCCCAGCCAGACCACCCAGGAGTTCCTCGCAGCCTTGGCCGCCTCTGAAAGCGCACTCGGCCCCCACGCCGAACTCCTCAAGGAATTCCTGACTCACTGCGATGCCGTCAAGTTCGCCCGGCACTACCCCCTTTCGGGAGAGACCGACGCGGCCCTCGCCTCAGCCAGGCGATTCGTGGATGAAACCACACCGAAGCCCGAAGAAGCAGCCCTCGAGGTGGCATCCAAATGAGCTTTCAAGACCCCTGGCTATTGATGTTGTTGTTGGCGGTGCCGCTGCAGGTCTATTTCGCCCTCGGGTCGCGTTCTCGCCCGGTACTCGCTTTCTCCGCCGTTTCCTTCCTCAAACGCATCAAACCCTCCCTCAGGCTTCGCGTAGCAAAATACGCCTTCGGCCTCCGCTCCTTCGCCCTCGTCCTCTTTGCCCTGGGACTTGCACGGCCCCAGCTCCTCCTTCCCGAATCCAGACAGCGCGTTTATGGCATTGACATAATCCTCGTGCTCGACGTCTCCACCAGCATGCGGGCCGAAGACCTCGCCCCCGGGAAGAACAGGCTCCAGGCCGCCAAAGAGGTCGTTCGAGACTTCATCTCCCGCCGCTCTGACGATCGCGTCGGAATGATCGTATTCGCCGGTCGTCCGTACACGCAGTGCCCGCTGACCCTCGACCACAACGTCATCCTCGAGCTTCTTGACGACGTTGAAACCGGCATGCTCGAAGACGGCACCGCCATCGGAATGGCACTGGGCTCCGCCGTAAACCGGCTCCGCGAGAGCGAGGCGAAAAACAGAATCGTTGTCCTCCTCACCGACGGCCGCAACAATATGGGAGAGATCAGCCCCGAAGCCGCGGCGCAAGCTGCCCGTGCCACGAACGTTCGCGTCTACACCGTCGGCGTCGGCACCAAGGGTCTCGCGCCCTATCCCGTACTCGACATCTTCGGAAGAAAGACTTACTCCTACCAGCCGGCGGAAGTTGACGATGCCTCCCTCACGAGCATCGCCGAGGTCACAGGAGGCAGGTATTTCCGAGCCACCGATTCAGAATCCCTCGAAGAAACCTATCGCGAGATCGACCGCCTCGAAAAGACCAAGCTCCCGGCCAAACGCTACGGACGATACAGAGAGCTCTTCCCCCTCTTCGTCCTCCCCGCCGCAGCGCTGCTGCTTTTCGAGATCGGGCTCACAAGCACTTGGTTGAGGAGAGCGCCTTGAGTTCTGGCCTCAAGTTCGGCAATCTCAACTACCTCTTCCTTCTGTGGGCCGTGCCCGCCGTCTATCTCCTCTTCTGGCTCGGGCGTTTGCTCAGCCGGAGGGCCGCTCGGACTTTCTCCAGCCGCGAGCTTGCTCCTCGGCTCACCCTCTTTACGAGCAGCGCGAAAGAGCGGCTCAAGACCGGCCTCCTCGCCCTCTCGCTTATACTTCTCACCCTCGCCCTCATCGCTCCCAAGTGGGGCTATCGCGCAGAGGAGATGACCGTCCACGGACCGGACGTGATGGTTGCCCTCGACGTCTCGCGCAGCATGCTTGCGCAGGACACCGTACCGGACAGATTGTCCCGCGCCAAGCTTGAGATCAAAAGCTCCGCAGCCAAAATCCCCGCCGGAAGGATCGGCCTCGTCGTCTTCGCCGGTACCGCCTTCATCCAATGTCCCGTCACCTCGGACCTCTCCGCTCTTAGCATGTTCGTTGACGGAGTCTCCGTCCAATCCGTTCCCCACGGCGGTACCGCCATAGGCGCGGCCATACGCAAATCTGTCGAAGCCCTCCGCCGCACAGGCTCCTCGACCCCCGTCGTCCTCCTCTTTTCTGACGGCGAGGACCTCGGCACAGACGCCCTCCAGGCCGCCGAACATGCTGCAAAGGAAGCCGTTACTATTCACACCATCGGCGTGGGCTCCGCCGAAGGCGCGCCTATACCCCTCCAGGATCAACGCGGCAACATCGCTTTCGTCAAGGAGCCCGACGGCACCGTTCACCTCTCAAGGCTCAACGAGCGGATGCTCCAAGAGATCGCCGCCCAAACCGGCGGCACCTACTCGAACGTTTCCTCCTCGTCCTGGAGCCTTGACCGGATCATCTCCGCAGACGCTTCACGGCCCGCCCCCGAATCGAAGACCAAGGTGGTCAGGTACTATCACGAGCGATTCCAGTTGCCCCTGTTTGTCGCGTTCCTCCTTATATTGGCCGAGGCCGCGCTCCCGCGGGGCCGCCGCGGTCACTTGCCGGGAGAGGTCCGATGAGCCCCCGCTTTTGCATTTTTCTCGCTTTGATGCTCCTCCCGCTCATGGCCTTCGGCGGGACCGCCCGTCGCTCCATCGAGGAAGGGAACCGCTTCTTTCTCGAAGGTGATTATGAGAAGGCTCTGAGCCGTTACATAGAAGCGCAGGTGGACCTCCCCCAATCGCCGCAAGTCCAGCTCAACATCGGTGCCGCTCTATATAAGCAGGAAAAGTACGAGGAAGCCGCCGCCTCATTCCGGAAGATCGCCGAGAACCCTCAGGCAACTCTTCGCCCCCGCGCCTACCACAACCTCGGCAACTGTAAGTTCAAACTCAACCAGCTCGAGGAGGCCCTGCAGAATTACAAAAGGTCCATCGAGCTTGACCCTCGCGACCCCGACCCGAAGTTCAATTACGAACTCACCCAAAGGCTCCTCGAACAACAATCCCAGCAGCAAAAAGGGGAGGGGAGCGAGGAGCAGCAGGAGGGAGAGGAAAGCGAGAGTCAGGAAAAACAGGCCGCATCGCCGTCTCCAAGCCCCTCCCCCCAGCCTCAGCAGTCAGAGGGGAAGGACCAGACCCAGGAACGGCAAACATCGGCGGCATCGCCGATTCCCGCCCCATCGGCGTCCCCTCAGGCATCCGCTGAACCAATGCAGCCTGAAGAGTTAACCAAAGAGCAGCTCGAGCAGCTCTTGAACTATCTGGCTGGAAAAGAGAATGCAGCTCGCCGTCCGCCGCGCCGGCTAAAGGATTACCCCAAACCCAAACGAGACTGGTAAATGGGCATCGCCAACGCGCTCAAGATCAACCTTGTTACCTCACTCGTTCTGCTGGCCATTTGCCTCTGCTCCCCGGCATACCCCGCAGACGTATCCGTATCTGCCTACGTCAACAAAGAGAAGGTTGCCCTCGGAGACACTCTCCTCCTCACCGTCACCGTGCACGGCTCCGCGCAAGCGTCTCAGCCGCAGATTCCTTCCCTCGAAGGATTCCGGATCCTCTCCACAAGCACCTCCACCAGACTCGTCACCGGAACTGCCGGCTTTCAGAGCGAAGTCAGTTTCGTCTACGCCCTTCAACCCATAAAGCTCGGCTCGCTCGAGATCCCTCCCATCACCGTCGCCGTCGCCGGCGACCGTTACAGCACCCAACCCTTAACCGTGGAAGTCCTCAAAGCAGCCACTCCGCCGCCCACGCCGGGCCGCCAGCCGGACGCCGCCGACCTCGGAACGAAGCTCTTCCTCCGGGCGTCGGCCGACACCGCGTCCGCATACGTCGGCCAACCCATCGTCCTTACCCTGCAGCTCTGCTGGGCGGGGGTAAGGATAGACAGCCCCAGCCTTTCCCACATCGAAGCTGACGGCTTCCGCATAATCCAGCTTGGCCAGCCTGCTCAGACCTTCAAGCCCATAGACGGCATCAACTGCAACGTCCTGGAAGTAACCTACGCATGTTTCCCCCTGATGCCCGGCAACCTCTCCATCGGCCCCTTCAGCGTTACCTGCGGCCTCCTCGTCCCTCGCCAGGGGCGCAGCGCTTCTCCTCGGTTACTCCAGGACTTCTTCAGCGACGATTTCGACTTTTTCTTCGGCGGCTACCAGCGCAAAGCCGTCAGGGTATCCGCTGACGCGCTGGCGTTTGACGTAAAACCCCTTCCTCAAACCGGCAAGCCGGAAGGCTTCAGCGGCGCGGTGGGGAAATTTGAGGTCGCCGTTGACGTCACGCCCACAGAGGTGAGCGTGGGCGACGGGATTACACTTACCATGAACGTCCGCGGCGAAGGCGACCTCGAATCCGCCGCTGCCGCCTTGATCCGGAGCTCAGAAGCATTAAAAGCCTTTCCGCCCGAAGTGTCCTTCGAGACCCTTCCCGCCGTAGACCGCTTCCACTCCCAGAAAACGTTCAAGCAACTGGTCGTTATTCAGCGCGACGATATTGCAGAGCTCCCCGGCGTCGCGTTCTCGTACTTCGACCCCGCCCTCGAAGACTACGTGACGGTATCGAAGGGTCCATTCCCCATAGCAGTGGCCGTAGCGCCAGGACCAACCGGCGGGATAGCCGCCGGTACCCTCCCCAAGGCCGGCGTTCGCCTCCTCTCGCGGGGGCTATTTGGCATACGAACCGACGTCGCCTCGCTGGCAAAGCCGCACCCACCGCTCTATTCATCTCCCCTTCTTCTCGGATTCATCGTCGCGTTGCCTGCTCTCGGAGCGTCTTTCGCCTTCGTAATCTCCAGGCGCATCGAACGCCTGCGGTTTGACAGCGCATACGCGCGCGCCAGCCGCGCCCGCAAGAAAGCTCTTCTTGAGCTCAGGAAACCTGGCGCATCCGACATCGAAACCTGTTTCACCGTCGCCCGGGCACTCTCCCGCTTCGTCGCCGACAGGCTCAACCTCAGCCCCGCCGCCGTCACGGCCGCCTCCCTCGCCCGGCTCCTCGAACCCGCCGGCGTTTCGCGCGAGCTTGTCGCAAAAACATCCGCCGTCCTCAGCGCCTGCGACCGCGGGCGGTTCTCCGGCGCAGCGTCCACCTCAAAGGAGACTCAAAACTTGCCCGCCGCGGCCCGCAAGCTCATCGTCGAACTCGACAAGGCGATTCGCAAAACATGACCTTGAAACCCGCGCTCATACTCCTTTTGGCTCTGCCTCTGGCGGCGAACGCAGCGGACGGGCCAGCCGCCGAAACCTCGAGCGCCGCTGAGCTCTTCCTACAGGCGAATCGTTCCTATCTGACTGCAGAGAAACTAACTGAAAAGACTGACGAAGAGGGCGCCGCGGCGAGCTACGAAGACGCCGCCAGAATCTATGAGCAACTTCTCGATGCAGGATTTGCGGCTCCTTCCCTTTACTACAATCTTGGCAACACGTACGCCAGGCTGCGGCGATGGGGGGACGCCATCTGGTGCTACAGGAACTCACTCCGGCTTGCCCCCCGCGACGCCGACCTTATCGCAAACCTGGGCTATGTGAGAGAACAGACCCGCGACGTCCTCCCCGGGCGTCAACTTCCTTCCTTCTTCCGCGGGCTTCTCTTTTGGTATTACGGCCTGAGTCTCCGCGAGACATTCATGGCTGCCGCCGTCCTCTATTACCTTATGTGCGCCGTCCTTTCCCTCTGGTCCTTCTTCAAACTGCGCCCGATCAGGAACGTCGCCCTTGTCTTTGCTGCGTTCACCCTCATCTTCGCCGCATCGGCCGGCCTCAAATTCACGACGCAAAGCCCGTCCTCTGAAGCCGTCATCGTAGCCGATTCCTCTGACGTCGTCTCAGCGCCCTCAGATGCCGCCCAACCCAGATTCCGACTCCACTCCGGCGCCGAGGTCAAGGTCGAAGAAACTGCTGAAGGCTGGATAAAAATATTCGTCGACCCGGAGCGCCGCGGCTGGGTCCCCAGCGTGGACTGTCGCCTGCTCTAGCTCCCCTTTAGCCTCTTCCAAACCAGGTACAGCGCGGTCTTCGCGGCCCTGTCTTTCACGCGCCTTCGCCCCTGGCCGAAATTGTAACGGCGGCATTCCGTCGCTTTTTCACCCGACAGACCAATGTAGCAGAGCCCCACCGGTTTCTCCGCGTTTCCTCCCCCCGGTCCCGCAATACCCGTCACCGAAACCCCAACGTCGCTTCCAGCCCGTTTCATCACGCCTTTCGCCATCGCCACAGCCACCTCCTCACTAACCGCCCCGTGCTCCCGGATCAGCTCTGCCGGCACCCCGAGCAGCTCACGTTTGGCCGCGTCGCTGTAGCACACTACCCCTTCGAGAAAATGTCTAGATATCCCGGGCACGTCCGTCAGCATGTCGCATATCAGCCCGCCCGTGCACGATTCCGCCGCGGCTAACTTCTTCCCCGTACGCTCGAGCTCGCGAGCTACCGCGTCCTGGAGGCCCTCATCGTCCACGCCGAAGATGTGCTCGCCAAGCCGCCGCCTGACCTCTCCTTCCATTTCCCCCGTTAGCCTCCTCGCCTCTTTCTCATCCTTGCCTCGCGCCAGGATCCGCACCGAGATGATCCCCTCTTCCGCCAGAAGTCCGACCTCCGGATTCCCGTCCGCATTGATGAGCTTACTGAGCTTCTCATCTACCGCAGCCTCGCTCAACCCGAAGATGCGCAGCTTGCTTTCAACTCCGGCAGCCGATCCCGATTCCCGTAGCTGATTAACAACCTGTGGCAGCATCGCCTCCATCTCCCCCGGTACCCCCGGGAGGACGAAAACACTCGCCTTACCGGCCTTCATGCTCCAGCCGTCCGCCGTCCCGATCGGATTCTCCAGCCTCACCGAACCTTCCGGGAACAACGCCTGCCTCCGGTTCGCCGCAGGCATGTGCGCGCCGCGCCCGGCAAACCGACGCTTCAGCTTGTCAATCACTTCCTGGTCCAATACAAGACCCACTCCCGCCGCCTCCGCAACGCATTCCCTTGTAACATCGTCCGCCGTCGGCCCCAGCCCACCGGCCACCACCACCACGTCCGCCTCCCCGAACGCCCGGCCCAACTCGCTCGCTAACTCACTCTTATCGTCGCTCACCGCCACGCATCTACTCACCCGGTGCCCCAGAGACGTCAGCACACTCGCCAACCTCGTCGCGTTCGTGTTAGTAACGCGCCCCGAAGTCAGCTCGCTTCCTGCGCACACTATCCAGACGTTCATCCCTCTGGCCTTCTTCTAATCCGGACTTACTGCTTCGATGCAACCCTGGCCTGGCTTAACCGGCACGCCGAGTATTCTTGCGCGCGCGCAGACCTCTAGCTCTCCTCCCTCAGCTTCCCCTTCAGCCTTTCCTCCTTCGCATGAACTTCCTCCGCCATCTTCTCCCTATGCTGCACGAGCTTCTTTGCAATCCCTTTGTCCTTCAACGCGAGGATCTCCGCTGCCAGGAACCCCGCATTGCGAGCACCCGCCTTTCCCACTCCCACCGCAGCCACCGGTACGCCCGCGGGCATCTGAACCGTCGAAAGCAGCGAATCCAGTCCGCCCAGCAGGTCCGTTGGTGCAGGCACGCCGATTACAGGCAGCGTGGTTCTCGCTGCGAGCGCCCCGGCCAGATGCGCCGCCCCGCCTGCGACCGCGATTATCACGCCGTAGCCTGACTTACGTGCCTTCGCCGCGAATTCTCCAGCCTCCTCGGGCGACCTGTGAGCGGAAAGGACGCGCATATCCGCCGCAATACCCAGCTCCCTCAGAACCGCCACAGCCTCCTTCACCAGCGCCGCATCCGAATCACTGCCTGCCACAACTGCAACCTCGCAACCATTCCTCAGCTCAGTCATAGCTCCTCTGCTCCTTCCCTCTCCTTAAGACGGCCTTCATGTTGAGTAGTCCCAGTCTAGGCCCCCCCTCGTCGCCGGTCAACTACCGGCGCAAAATACCCCTCGCGCAACCGTCCTTCGTTGACACTTTTCCTAAATGTGGTATAATTAAGTGACGGAGCCATAAGAGCAAATAGATAAACGACTTACGCCGAAACCACAACACTGACGGTCCAAGGGGGAGTATGGGCGGGTATTTTTCCGCGGACCTGATCGATCGTGTCCGCGACGCGGTCGACATCGTTGACCTCATATCGCAGTATGTGCCTCTCAAGCGTACGGGACGGGACTATTCGGCCCTCTGCCCCTTCCACGAAGAAAAAGAACCATCGTTTTTCGTGATACCTGATAAGCAAATATTCTACTGCTTCGGCTGCCACCAAGGCGGCGACGTCTTCAGGTTTCTCGTGGCTCACGACAGGTTGACTTTCCCCGAAGCCGTGAGAACCCTTGCGGACCGCACGGGCATAGCCATCCAGGAGAGCCCGTCTGCAGAGGCCTACACCAATGAGCTAACTGAAATTCGTCGCCTTAACTTGGCTGCGTGCCGGAACTATCAGAAATGGCTCGCCTCAGACCAGGCAAAGGCCGCTCGCGCGTTCCTCACCGAAAGAGGAATATCGCCCCAGACCGTTGATAAATTCAAACTCGGTTATTCACCTCCTACAGGAAAAGCCCTCGCAGAATTGGCTTCCTCCCGCGGAGTGCCTTCGCAGTCGCTCGTAAAGGCGGGTCTTGCCACCGCATACGAACCCGCAGGCCTCCGCGACTTGTTCAGGGACAGGCTCATGTTCCCGATCACCGATGCCCAGGGCCGCATCGTCGCCTTTGGCGGAAGGACCCTCTCCGATGCAACCCCTAAGTACTTGAACAGCCCGGAAACGCCCCTCTTCTCCAAACGTAAGTGTCTCTTCGGCCTCGACAATGCGCGCACCGATACCCTCAAAAGCCGCCACGTAATTGTTGTCGAAGGATATACCGACTGCATAACGGCGCACCAGGCGGGGATCTGCAACGTGGTTGCCACCCTCGGCACTGCACTTACACCTGAGCATGCAAAAACCCTCCGCAGGTATGCCGACCGGATCACTCTCGTCTACGACGCCGACCAGCCGGGCAAAAACGCCGCCGAGCGAGCCCTCGAAGTACTCCTCGCCGAGGAGGTCGAAGCCCGCGTCGTTCTTCTACCTGAAGGCGAAGACCCCTGCAGCTTCATACTCGCCAACGGGGCGGAGAAGTTCCTCGAACTCCTTGCCGACGCAAAGGAGCCGATAGACTTCAAACTTGACATCGCAGCCGCCGACCCCGAATCTCACACTGTATCGGGCCAGGCGCGCATAACTGACGACCTCATGCAGCTCGTCACATGTTGCCCGAACCCCCTCACACGGGAGCTGTTCATAAGGCGTGTTGCTGAAAAGCTCGGCGCCAGTCGCATCTCGCTGACGCGGATTTCTGAGCGAAAGCAGCGCCGACGTAAAACCGGCAGCCAACAAACAGAATCTCCGCTTCGCGGAAAAAGGCTCGCAGCAGAGCGCCAGTTGGTGGGAGCCCTGCTGGCTAACCCGCTCCTCGTCCCGCGTGCGATCGAGGAAGGCGTTTTGGAAGAATGGTTCTCCTGCCCGGACTGCACGGAAATCGCTCGAGCCATCTTTGCCTCCGTCGAAGACGTCGGAATCGCTGAGGTCCGCTATGTGCTTGCCCGAATTCGATCGGATGCCGCTAAACAACTGGCCGTCAAGCTGGAGCAGCTTGAAAGTCGAAAGCCCGAGCAGGTCGAGGGGTTCCACGGCGCTCTACGCTGCATGCGAAGCGTCATTGCTCATGAAAAGGCGAGGAAGCTCAGGCCAGACTCCTCTGTTCCGGAATCCCCAGAAGAGTGGAACAAGTGGAAGGAATGGTGGCAACAACATCCTACTAGGAGCCGCCGCCAGGCCGCAACCGAATCCCCGAGAAAGGCGCAGCACCCCACTTAGGAGACCTTTCCCCAGGAGGAACCGTATGGCTAAGGTTGATGCTGAAATCCGCAAATTGGTAAGCAAAGGAAAAGGGAAGGGTTATCTCACTTACGACGAAGTGAATGACATCCTCCCTGAGGACACCGTCTCCCCTGAGGAAATCGACGACATACTCATGGCCTTGGACATCAAAGGCATCGAGCTTCTCGACGAGGACGAAGCCGCCTCTCGTGAGCAAGATGATTCGCAAGATGAAGAACCCGACTCCGATGTGCGATCCCGCGTCGCACAGCCCGAACCCGAGCGGATGGACGACCCCGTGCGGATGTACCTTCAGCAAATGGGCGAAATACCTCTCCTCACCCGTGAAGAGGAAATAAGCCTGGCAAAGAAAATCGAACTCGCTAGAAAACAGTATCGCAAGAAAGTCCTGGAGTCCCCACTGTGCCTCGAGATGGCTCTCGAAATCCTGCAGCGCGTTGATGATGGCAATGTCCCCTTCGACAATGCCCTCAAGGCCGACGCCGCCGTTGACGTCGGGAAAAGTGAAATACAAAGGCGCCTGCCTGTTAACATTTCTACCCTTCGCAAAACCCTCGAGGCGAATCGCCAAGCCTATGCCAAACTGTTGAAGATAAGAAGCGTCAGGAGGCGCGAACAGCTGTTGTCGAAGGTGCGCCGACGTCGAAAGAAAGCCGTTATACTCCTTGAGGAACTCAAACTTCGCATGAAAAAGGTCGAGCCTCTCGAGCAGGAACTCAACCGAATGATTCAGCGAATGCGCCGATTCAACACCCGCATTGAAGAAGCCCGCCGCCAGAAAGCTCACGACGGCACTCTGCGCAGACTGAAAAACCAGCTCGCAGAGCTCGAAGTTCACGCGACCGAGGACCTCTCCTCCCTTCGCAGGCGCCTTAAGGTAATGCGAAGGCGTTATGCAGAATACGAGTCCGCCAAAAGAAAACTCTCCAGCGGCAATCTCAGACTCGTGGTAAGCATAGCCAAAAAATACCGAAACCGCGGATTGAGCTTCCTTGATCTCATTCAGGAGGGAAATACCGGCCTCATGAAGGCCGTCGAAAAGTATGAATATCGCCGCGGTTACAAATTCAGCACTTATGCAACGTGGTGGATACGCCAGGCTATAACTCGCTCCATCGCCGACCAGGCCAGAACAATACGCATACCCGTTCACATGATCGAGACCATGAGCAAACTCCGCAACGTCAGCAAGCGCCTCGCACAAGAATTCGGACGGGAACCCTCTATAGAAGAAGTAGCCGCCGCAGCAAACACCCCGGTTCAGGAAGCGCAGCGCGTTATGAAAATCGAAAAGCACCCCGTATCGCTTGACCGGCCCGTCGGCGACGGCGACGATAACTCCTTCGGAGACTTCATAGAAGATGGCGCCGTCGAGTCGCCGGTAACCACCGCTACTCAGGATATGCTTCGCGAGAAGATACAAAGCGTACTGGGCACTCTCAGTTATCGCGAGAGAGAAATTATCAAACTACGCTATGGAATTGGTGACGGATATACTTATACTCTTGAGGAAGTGGGCCGCATCTTTAACGTGACCCGCGAAAGAGTCCGGCAGATCGAAGCTAAAGCGGTCCGAAAGCTGCAACATCCCGTCCGTCGGCGGGAGCTCGAGGGCTTTATCGAAAGCGTGACTGAGCTGTGACCCTTATGGATTCTTCGCCAGACGTCGAACAGAAGGTGGCGGAGACCATCCAGCTTCTCGTAGCCTTGCAGCAGCTTGACGACAAACTTGCCGCGCTTGAAGAACGCAGGGAAGCCGGCCCGGCCAGGCTCAGGCGAACTGAGGACCAGCTCCAGGCTGCCAGAGCCTTAGCCGACGGGAAACATCAGCAACTTCAAGAGGCGCAGACAGGAAGCGACAAGAAAGAGCTCGAGGTAAAGGTGTGCGAGGAGCACATTCGAAGACTCGAACTCCAGCGCACAAACGTTCGCAAGAACGAAGAGTACAAAGCTCTCACTGAGACCATCGGCGCCGAAAGAGAGCGCTCCTCCCGTCTTGAGGAGGAAACCCTCGAATTACTCACCGAGGTAGACGGCCACCGCGCTGAGTACGAAGAAAGGCAACGCGAAGTAAAGCGCCTCGACGAAGAACTTGCCCGCGTTAAAGCCGAAGTTCATGCCGAGGCCGCCCAGATCGCCCAAGAGGGCGGATCGCTCGTGAAAGAAAGAAACGCCCTCGCCAGCCGCGCCGACGCTGCCGCGCTGGGAAAATATGAGAGGATCCGAAAAGGCCGTGGCGGAAGGGGGATAATTCCCGTAATCAATGGGGTTTGTCAGGGTTGCTCCATGGGTGTAACCGACCAGACACTCAACAGGCTCATTCTCCGCAAAGAAATGGTCTTCTGCGAAAGGTGCAGCAGGATCCTCTACCTGCCCGAGGATTCCATCTCGGAGCTAGTTCACGGGCCGGAGTCGGGATGAAAAGGAAGGGCAGCACGCTGAAAGAATCCCGTTCCCATCAACTTGAGATCCAGATCGATGGCTCCTCTAAAGGAAACCCGGGACCCTCGGGCATCGGCGTCGTCATGACCACTGATTCAGGCACAGCTCTTGAAATCTCCGAGTACGTCGGAGTCGCAACCAACAACGTCGCTGAGTATCTCGCCCTCGTCACAGCCCTCGAGGAGGCACTAATTCGCGGCGCCAGCCGCTTGGTCATCCGGACAGACAGCGAACTCCTTGCCAAGCAGATCAAAAGAGAATATAAGATAAGGAAGGATAACCTACGCTTCCTCTTCAGAAGAGCCAAGCGCCTTATGTCCGCCTTTGAAGAGGTAGACGTAGTTCACGTATCCCGGGAGCAGAACGTGCGCGCCGACGCCCTCGCAGCGGAAGCTATACCGCTGCCCGGCAACCAGCGCGATTTCTTTCAAGGTTGAAAAAACCATTCCAAGGGAAGCGGGCGAGGCGGCCGCGGGGAGCACCCCCGAGGAAAGTCCGAGCTCCAAAGGGCAGAGCGGTGGGTAGCGCCCACCGGGAGTGATCCCGGGGCAATGCTACAGAAACCAGACCGCCCGAAAGGGCAAGGGTGAAAGGGTGAGGCAAGAGCTCACCAGCGGCGGTGGTGACACCGTCGGCTAGGCAACCCCGTTCGGAGCAAGGCCAAGTAGGATGGAATGAGGCGGCCCGTCTCGCTTGACCATCGGGTAGGCCGCTTGAGGTGCGCGGCAACGCGCATCCTAGACAAATGGTCGCCCAAAGCACAGAACTCGGCTTATCGCCCGCTTCCCTCTCAAATGCACCCCACGTTCTTCCGAGAATTCCCGGACTTCTCACCGCACGACTTTCCAGCCCTCTCAGCGCTCCCTTGCTCCCTGCCGCCTACAACAAAGACCGCCCCGCCTCTCGTGAAGTCCCCGCTTGCACCTTCGCTAGCCTGTCCAGTTCCCAGATAGCAATCACCACGCACACCACCACCAACCCGTCCAACACCGACGCTTCAAACCGGCTTAGCTTTTGCACGAGCACACCGATCACCGAAAAGAACAGCGTCAGCCCGTAAATGGCCACAACGGCCCCCGCTTCTCCCAGCCCAACCCTGGCAAGCCTGTGTGAGATGTGGTCCACGTCCGCGTATTCAAGCCATTCCTTCACGCTGTGAACCTTCCCGTTCCTCACCCTGAGTACCGTTATCATGACCGTATCGAAAATCAGAATCCCCAGTATCAACGTCGGCACCGACGACGCGATAAAAAGATCCTCCGACCATTTCCCCAAAACCGCAAGCGCCGCGCACCCAAAACCAAGCAGAGTGCTCCCCGCGTCCCCCATGAACACCTTCGCCGGCAGAAAGTTGAAAACCAGGAACCCTGCCGCAGCCCCCCCCAAACCCATCGCCAGCGCTGCTAGCTCCATCTGTCCCGTCCGCTTCGCCACCGCAATAAAACATCCGCAGATGATGGCCGCTATCCCCGCCGCCAGACCGTCCATATTGTCCAGAAAATTCATCGCGTTCGTTATCCCCACGACGCCGAAAATGGTGAGCGCCACATTCGCGTAATAGCTGGGCAGTACTTTTATGACCACGCCCGACGATACCAGCACCAGCGACGCTACTATCTGGATCGAAATCTTCAGCCACGCCTTAAGCCCCAGCGCATCATCTGCCAGACCTGTGGCGAATACCAATCCCGCCCCGGCCATTATTCCGATGACTTCCCTGTTTGCGCCGACCGTGCCCGCCGCGGCGACAGTGAACCCGGCGAAGATGGCTATCCCTCCGCCCAAAGGGGTCACGTTCGTATGTACCTTTCGCCCACCTGGTCGGTCAACAAATCCCGCCCTCCCCGCGACCTTTGCGATCACGGGCGTCAGCACCCCCGTTACCACTATAGCTACGAAAAGAGCTTCCATAGATGTCGCTCTGCCCCCGAAAAAACCCTCCTGCCCGTGTGCGCCACCCGCTCTATCTCATCTTCCCTCAACGCAGGATAGATAGGTAGCGACACCGCGCGTTCTGCCGCTTCCGTCGCTCCCGGAAACGACTCGCCAGGCAGCGAGAGATACTCGTGGAGCGGCTTAAACACCGGACGCTTGCACTCTATCGCTTCTCTCGCGAAAGCTTCGCAGCAGCTCTCAGCCGAACCGTCTGAACGAACCACGTACCTGTAGTAAACGTGCGTCGCCCCATCCCGCTCAAACGGCAGTCCGACCGCGGCCTCCTCAAGCGCATCCCCATACTCAGCCGCTATCTTCTTTCTCCGCATCAGCATCTCTTCGAGTCTCGAGAGTTGAACCAGGCCGATCGCTGCCGCAATCTCGCTCATCTTATAGTTGAACCGAACCCGGTCGCTTTCGCGTTCGTCGTAGTCCACCAGATCTCTTGCGGCCTCCGCCGCCTTCTCGTCATCCGTCAGCAGCATCCCGCCTTCGCCCGTGCAGATCATTTTAGTCGCGTAGAAAGACAGCACCGCTAGGTCACCGATGCCGCCCGCCTTTTTCCCTTCGCACAGCGCCCCCACGGACTGCGCACAATCCTCAATCACCGGCACGCCGAGCGACCTCAGTTCTCCGGCCGCCGCCGGAAAGCCGAACATGTGAGGCACAACTATCGCCGCCGTCCTCCGCGTCACCGCCTCCCGCGCACGCACCGGATCAATGTTGAAATCCTCGGGCGATACGTCAACCACCCTCGGAACCGCGCCCACGTACCGAACCGCGTTCAGCAGCGCCGAGCACACGTAGCTCGGCACTATCCCCTCCTTTCCTCCTCCAATCCCCAGCACAATTAGAGCAACGTGCAGTGCAGCCGTACCTGAGCTCGTCGCGATCCCTTCCCTTCGCCCCAGAAAGCCCGCCATCGCCCCTTCAAATTCCCTGTTCTTCCCCCCCCCCGAAAGCATCCCGCTCCGAATCACCGCCTCAACCGCCGCTATCTCTTCATCGCCCAGCGTCGGCCGAGAGTGCCTTATCAGCCTCCTGCCCATCGAACAGTATCTCCAGGCTTCTTTCACCCTCGTTGAAAAGGAGGTCCATCACCGACAGGTCCGGAACAAACCCGGCCTGCGGATATAGCTGCGAGTACTTGGGGCATTTCCACCTCTGCAGCGCCACGTCAATCCCCGCTCGTCGAAACAGCTCCAACTCCAGATAAGTCCGCGCCGCGTAATCGCCGCTCAAATAGCAGCTTGCTCCCAGCGCCTTGCATATCCGAACGAGCCGCTCTGTCCCTTTCCCCTGAACCCCCAGCGCCGAGCTCAAAACCACCTCGCCCTTTATCCCCAGCGCCCCTCGCACGTAATCAATGATCTCCCGGCTAAGCTCCGCCAGACGCTCCCACCCCCGCGAATAAAGCCTCTCCAGGAACGGATAGTGCGCCTCGTAGTACGCCGCCTTCCTGTAATGCGTTTCGATCGAATGCAGGTGCTTGCGGCGCCATCGGCCGTCCTCCGCAATCCTCGTCTCCGCGATTGTCTGGCCCAGCTTCTGCACCACGGGCACCGTCAGTGTTATCGCACCCCTGGGTCCCTTTATCTTGTTGCGATTGTGCCACTCGTTCTTTACGAACTGCGCATCGTCCAGAATCACGAATACGTCCGATCTGGCCAGCTTGTGGACGTACCTGAGCCATGGGAGGTAGTGCAGTTGGTGGCACGCCGCTATCATGTCCAGCCCCTATACGACAAACCTGTAGCACATGAACGCTTCCGCCGCATCCACCGAGATCTCTCTCCCCCGAACCCTCGCCAACTCCTCAACGTTTCGAAGGCTGGCGTGGTGCGTCTCCGGTTTAAGTTGCGAAGCGTGAAACGAAACGGTCCTAAGCTTTGTCTCCAGGAACTGACTTATATCCACATAGAAGTTTGGATGGAACTTCTCCCTCTCCAGGCTCCACGATATCGCCGGATTGTCGTAGGAGAGAACAATGCGTTGAAAAGGCTTTATCGTCGGCACGTGCGGCCGGCACGCCGTAAATCCCGCCTTGAATACAGCCTCGTGATCCTGGTTATACGAAACCGCCGGCAGCGCGATCATACTCGGCTTCACCTTGTCAATCGCCAGCCTCCCGTCGCGCTCCAGCAAAGCCACCAGATCTCGCCTTGGGATACTCTCCAGCCGCATGTGCGTACGTTCGTCCTCAAAAAGCACATCGTAGTCATCAACCTCCAGAAACGCCATCGCCTTCTCAAATTCCTTTCGTCGCTCCGACCCGGTAACAAGCCTGCCTCCCTCGGCGCTGTAATGCACTAGATCCCCCACCGAAACAAGCACAACCAACACCTCCCCACCAAGCGACTTCATCCTCGCGATCGTACCGGCGCATCCGTACGTCTCGTCATCCGCGTGCGGTGCTATTACAAGCAGTCTCTGTCCCGACAGAAATTCGTCCATCACCCGCCGTCGCACCGCCGCCTCATCTCCGGTCGCAGAACGCATTTTTCCTCTTTCCATTTCTCCGCAGTAATTCCTGGTATAGCTCCTCTATCTTATCCACCATCGACTGCACGGTATATGACCTCGCCATAGCAGCCGCGCGGCCCACCATCTCTGCCGTCGCCCCCTTCTTGTCAACCGCTTCCAGGATCGCCAGCGCAAGAGCATCTGCTCTCGCCGGCGGAACAAGCAGACCCGTCACTCTATCTCGAACCAGCTCCGGCACGCCGCCCACGCTCGTCGCAACCACCGGTATCCCCAGCGCCATCGCCTCCACTATCACCCTGCCCATTCCCTCGTTGAGTGACGATAACACAAACACGTCCAAGCCGGACATTATACGCGCGGCATCGCTTCCGCAAAACCCTAAAAACCTCACCTTATCACCTAACCCGAGCGCCTTCACCTTTTCCTCGAGCTCCCCTCGCAGCTCACCTTCTCCCACTATCACAAACCGGAACTCGCCCCGCTTCTCTGCCACCCGTCCCGCCGCCTCCAGAAAATATCTCACCCCTTTCACAGGACTCAGCCTTGCCACAGTCCCGGCCAGTATCTCCTCGTTGTCCACTCCCATCTCCGCCCGCACGCGCGCTCTCTCATTCCTCAGCGCTGCGACTTCCTCTACCCGAACGCCCGAGTGGATCGGCACCAGCTTCTCCCGTCGGCCCACCGAAAACCGGACGTACTCCTCCTTCCCGCGGCTCGTGAGCGGTATTATTGCGTCCGTCAGAGCTGATGCCCATCGCTCAAGTTGGATGAACGCCCGGCTTCTCATCCTGCCGTAATAACCGTAAAAAACGTGGCCGTGCGGCGTATGGACGATCACCGGCACGCCCGCCCCGGCCGCCGCAATCCTCCCCAGCATACCTGCCTTCGACGTGTGCGTGTGGACTACCGAAAATCCCCCTCGCCTGATCAGACCAAAAAGCTCCCAGCCAGCGCGCACATCCTTAAGCGGCGAAATCTCACGGCAGAGCGCGGGCACAACGTGCACCTCCACGCCCTCCTTCCGCGCCTTCTCCACCAGCCCCCTTTCCTCAGCGTCCTCCGGACCGGTCGCCAGCGACACGCGATAGCCTCGCCTGGCAAGCTCCGCGCAGGTCTCCAGCGTGTTCAGCTGTGCCCCTCCCAAGCACATACGCGTAATCACGTGGAGCGTCTTCGTTCCCGTTCGCTTTTTCTCAAATCCTTTCAAAGATTTCTCTCCGCCCATTCGTTCAGCACCAACAGCGCCCACAGATGGTGCCCGTAATCTCCTCTTCTAGAAAGATGCCCCTCGACCAGTTTCTCTACCTCGCTCTGCCTCATCACATTCGCGACAAAGGAATTCTGCCGAAGCAGCCTCTCCCGCGCAAGCTCCTCGAGCCCGTTTCTAAACCAGTTGTGGATCGGCACGCTGAATCCCTGCTTTCTTTGCCGCAGGACCTTTCCAGGAAGCATCCCTGAAACCGTCCTTTTCAGGATCCATTTCGTCTTGAGCCCCCGCACCTTCCAATCGAACGGCATCCCCAGCGCCAGCTCCGCCAGCCTGTGGTCCAGCAGCGGAACCCTCGCCTCCAGAGAATTCGCCATCGTCATTCTATCAACCTTTGCCAGAATGTCGTCGGGCAGATACCTCACCAGATCCCAGCAAAGCAGCCTCTCCAGCGGCGGGAACTCCTCAAGCTCTCCAAAAGTGCTCCTTGCCACCTCCTCCGCCCTGAAGCCGCCCAGCCGATTCCTCACCTCCTCGGAATAAAGCTTCTCCCTTTGCTCCGGCGAGAAGCAAGTCGACCGCGAAATGAAATCCTCCTCCATCGGAGCGCTAAGCAGCTTCCCGAACCGTGCAACACGTCGGCCCAGCCTGCGGCCCCGGCTAGCCGCCCCCGCCGCCATAATTGCCGCTTTCACGCCCGCCCGCATCGCCCCCGGCATGTGCCGAACCCTCTCCGCCAAATAGCTTGTCAGCATCCACGCGTACCCTCCGAATAGCTCGTCCCCCCCGTCTCCGGCCAGAACCACCTTCGCCTCTTTTCGGGCCAGCTTCGATATGCTGTAGACCGGCAGCGCCGAGGAATCCCCCAACGGCTCGTCCAGCTTCGAAAGAACCTCCTCAATGAGCTCTCTCGACCCCACGTCCAATCGAAGCTCCCGATGTCGCGTCGCGTACCTCTCGGCAACAGCCCTCGCGTAACCAAGTTCATCGTACGACTTCGCGTCGAACCCCAGCGAGAACGTCGGCAGATACCGATCAGACGAATTCCCGGCGAACGCCACAACGGTGCTGGAATCCATCCCTCCGCTCAAAAAGACGCCCACCTCGACATCCGCCACGAGCCTCTTCCGAACAGAGTCGCCCAGAAGCTCCCGCAGCTTCTCCGTCGTCTCTTCCAGATCCCGCGCCTTCCCCCGGTGCATAGCCGGATGCCAGTATCGTCTCGTACGCACTCCTTCGCCATCGAATATCAGGACGTGGCCCGGCGCAAGCTTCCTCACGCCGCTCACCATGGTTTGGGGGGAACCCACGTACAGGAATGTCAGGTATTCGTCCAGCGCCTCGAGCGAAATCTTCGGTTCCACCAGTCCCGACCTCATCAGCGCCTGAAGTTCCGACGCGAAGGCGAGCCTCCTCCCGGAAATCGAATAAAGCAAAGGCTTTATTCCCAGCCTGTCCCTGGCCAAAAGCAGCCTTCCCTCCCTCTCGTCCCAGATCGCAAAGGCGAACATCCCGTTCATCTCCTCCACGCACTCCTCACCCAACTCCTCATAAAGATGAAGTACGACCTCCGTATCGCATCGCGTCCGAAATTCATGGCCCTTCTTCTTCAGCTCCTCGCGCAGCTCCCGGTGGTTGTAGATCTCACCGTTATAGACCGCCCAGCAGGTCTTCTCCTCGTTGGCCATCGGCTGGTGCCCGCCCTCGAGGTCGATGATGCTCAGCCTCCTTGCTGCGAGAATAGCCCTCCGCTTCCTTACGCTTCCCTCGTCGTCCGGCCCCCTGTGAAGGAGTGCCTCGCTCATGGCCGATGCGGCCCTCTCATCCTTTTCCCCGCACCCGTCGTAGTTGGCCACACCGCAGATTCCGCACACGGAACGCCCTCTTACTTTGGACCCGAAGCCGCCGTCTCCTCCGGCGCCCTCTCTTTCTCTATCTGTCGCAGCGCCACCACCAATCCGGTCAGGAGCCAGAACGGCTCCATGATCCTCACGATGTAGAAAGTGATCGTGACCATCGCGTGAATAAGGATCCCCACGAATCCCGCCAGGTAACCCAGCGCCATCGCCTTCTTCCACTCCGTACTTTCCTTGAAAAGCCCCAGCCCCTCCCGGAACGCCCGCTGCAGCAGCCATACGTTGGCCAGCAAGCCGATTCCACCCGTCTCGATCAACACCCTCGCGTACTGGCTGTCCAAAACGTTCCCCGCCGTCAGCCCTCCCCCCAAAAATGGCCTCCGCTGCAGCCACCAACCCACCTTCTTCCACACAAGAATTCGTTCCACAGTCGAAGGGTCAAAACGATATCCTTGCCACCCCGTGAAAGTGTAGGCGATTCTCTCCAGCACCTTCTCCGGAAGATAGAGAGGCGAAAGCGCCAGAGCGAAGAACGCCCCCGCCAGCAGCCATTTCCTCCGGGAGATTATCGCCGCCGCAAACACCGTCGCCAAAAACGTCACGTAGGACGTTCTCGACAGCGTGTAGACCACAGGCACCACAACGACCGCGAAGAGAAGACCCCAACCCACCTTCACCGCTTTCTTCTTCGAGTAGATCGCCATCCCCAGTATCAGCGCGCCTCCCACGGAGAAATATCCCCCCAGCGTCGTCGGCTCAGGCTTTCCTTCAAACGGCGCTGTCAGCCTCTGTACCGACCAAACCTGCGTGCTTGGGATCTGTGTCACCGCATGGATCGCTACCACTCCAACCGTAACCACCGCGACTGCGAGCAGACCCTTCACCTCCTGCTCGGTCCGAACGCAGTTCACCACGAGGAAGTAGATGAGGAAAAACTCGATCAGCTTCAGGTTGTAGAATGTCGCCGACCCCGCTGAAGCCGTTCCCCAGGCTATCCCCATCGCGGTCGAGATTGCGTTCACCCCCACCACTACAGCGATCGGAACGTCCAGGACCGTCCTTCTCAGCCTCAGCTTGCCCTTACCGGCCGCAAGGCGTCCCAGAATCGCCAGCACCAGCACGCCCAGCAGCAGATCCTCAACCCTTATCGTGATAGGGCGCAGCTTCGTTACCCCGATCTCGACCTCGGGCGAAAGCAGCATCGCGAACGCCAGGATCCCCAGTCCCGCTTGCAGTTTGAAAAACGACAGCGCGAACATCCCCACCGACACAACCACGCAAAACGCCGCGTTCGCCGAAGTGAACACCACCAGCACGCTGAAGCAGACCGCGCTCACCGCCACGATCAAGGCCGCCGCCGCATTCTCCCCTCGCACCAGCTTCTTCGTCAGTTCGACCGACTGCATCGCCAGAACTCCGTTCTCACCTCCGGCCAGCAGCACCTGTCCTCTTGGCCGACTCCTCGCTTGCCTTTTCTAATCGCACCCTCAGCCATTCGTCGCTCCCAATCATTTGGGAAATCGCATCCATCTCGAGGCCGGCGAGAAGCATCGTCTTCAGTATCTCCCTGGCTTCCTCCCGCGTCGGAAAGAGGTGCAGCGCCTCTCCAAATTCCTCCAGCGCCCGATCGCGTTCGTTCAAAGACAACAGATGCTCCGCGTAGAAAAGGTGCATCCGGCCGTCCTTCGGCGCAAGCCTCACCGCCTCCGCATAGTGCTTCCTCGCCAGGGCATCCTGGCCGGAGGCGTCGTAAAGCCGCCCCAGATTCACGTGCGCCTCCGAACGCCTCGCGTCTAGCTCCACCGCCATCGCAAACTCTCGCAGTGCTCTTTCGCGGAGCTCCGGGGCCGGCGCTAGCGCGCTCCTGAGCAGCAATGCCAGCCCCAGCCGCTCGTAATAAAGAGCATTTCCTTCCTCCCACCGTATCGCCTTTTCGTAGGAGCCTATCCTTTCCTCCCACCTGAGAGCCGCGTCCTTCGATTCTGCTCGCCTGAAATGCCGTTCCGCCGCCATCGTTTTCACCGCACTCAACGCCATCCAAACCAGGAATATGCTCACCAGGACCAACGTCGGCCCGCGCATCCTCTTCCGCCATCCGGCGGCTGCGCCCTTATTGTCAATGCTTCCCAGCCCGCTCGTGACCCCCAATATTACGGAAAAGGCCATCGCGTTTGCCGGCACGTGAAGCTCGAAATCCACCGCGCTGTGCAGGAGAAACGCGCCGCTCGCCCCCGCAAGCCCGCCCCAGACCGCGATGTCCCGCTTGCCCTCGACCACCCCTCTTAGCAGCGTCCGCGCCTGCCGCCATAACCCCCACCCGACCATGATCAGCCCCACGAACCCCAGCTCAACCGCGGCATGGAGGTACTCCGAATGCGCGTAATGCACCGAAAACCTGTCGCTGTGCGTCCTGAACGCCGGGTAGACCGCATCGAACCTCCCCAACCCCCATCCCACCGGGCGTCCCATGAAAGCCTTCAGGCTCCCCTTCCATATCTCTCCCCTCTGGATCAGGCTGAAAAGCCGCGTCTCCTCCAGTTGCGAAAACCGCCGCGCAAAACTCCCCGCGCCCAGAAGAGCCACCGCCAGCAGGAGTGCGAAAACAATCACAGCCCTCCGCCGCCCCTCCCGGCCCAGACTCTTCCGCCCGAACGCGCAGACCCCTCCAAATATCCCCATTCCGACCCCCGCGGAAAGCCATCCGGCCCGCGATTTCGCAAGCACCAGCGCCGCCGCTATCAACAAAGCCGCCACTCCTGCCACCGTCCCTGCAAGCCGCCTCCGCGACCAGATGCATACTCCCACCGCAGATAACAGCCCAAGCTCCAGCAAGCCGGCGAAGTGATTGCTGTTCACGTACCTGGACGAGAGCATGGTCTTATCCGCCCAGTATTCATGCGGGAGAAATCCGAAGTACTGCACGAGACCGTAAACACTCCCCCCACACGCCAAACCCGCGACCACCCACAGCCACCGCGCCCCCTCACCGATTCTCGTGCACCCTCTGCTTGAGATGAAGTACACGGCCGCGCAGGCTACAAGCTGGTACATGATCAGCAGCCCCGGCTCTCGATAGTCAGCGAAAAGCCACATCACCGCGCACCAGCAGAACAGCAAGGCGACAGGCAGATCCAGAGGAAAGCACCGTCCCTTTGTCGTCGCGGCCCACACAGAGGCTCCCAGAATTCCCGCCCCCGCCAAACCCATCGCCGCAACGTGTATCCGCTCAACCCCTCCGTACAACCATACAGCGACTGTGAGTACACTCGCCCCGGCGCAAATTGCCATGTATCTCAGCGCTCTATTACCCATCCGACCTCTGTCCCAACTGCCCGGGGGCTTCTCCCCTCAAAGCCGCGCTGACTTCCTGGCGAACGTCTTACTGTAGCGATAGTACCCGTAATACCGCTTGTACTTCTCTGAAACCTTGTTCAGCACGGCCCCCAGGATCTGTGTCCGCGCGTTGCCCAGCACTCGCCTCGCCCTCACCGAGGCGTCCACCAGCGATGAGCCCGCCTCCAGCACAAGCACCGCCCCGCTTGAGGCAGAAGCTAAGATTGCAGGATCCGCCACAGCCATAACGGGTGGCGAGTCGAGAATCACAAGATCGAACTGGCCCTCCAGTCTCCTTACAAGTTCCCTCATCGTTTCCGAAGAGAGTAGCTCGGATGGATTATTTGGCGTCGTCCCGCTCGTCATAAGCCACAACTTACCAAGACCCGTTCCGACGATCACGCCTTCAGGCTCCACCTCGCCCTTGAGCACATCCGTCAGCCCGCGATCGTTGGGAAGGCTGAAACACCGGTGCAGTGCGGGCCGCCGCAAGTCCGAATCCACAACCAGTACCCGCTTGCCCGCCCTCGCCAGCATCAAACCCAGGTTGGCCGCAACCGTTGACTTCCCCTCCTTCGCGCAAGGACTCGTCACCAACACCGACCCGATCCTCGCAGAACTTCCCGACATGGCGAACTGCAGGTTCGCTCGCAGCTGCCGGTATGCCTCCGAGGCCAACTGGTTGTCCTGATCCGTAAGCAACACCGGCCCCGACGCCGCCCGACCATTGATCCCCCTCAGCCTTATCGCCGGAATAGTCCCCAGAACCGGCAGCCTCACCTCCGACTCCACCTCATCCTCCGTTCTCACCGTCTCATCAAGGTATTCCTTCAAAAACGCAACGCCTATCCCAAGGAAAATCCCCACCAATCCCCCCAGAAGCATGTTCAAAACTTTCCGCGGCTTCACCGGCACCGGGTTGGCAATAGCCGACTCGATTATCCTCACTTCCTCCGGCATCCCTCCTGCCGCTGCGTCAAGCTGTTTCAGCTTGCTCAGCAGTACCCCATGGATCTCCCTGTTTGCTTCCACATCCCGCTCCAACAGCGAATACTGGATCTTTCCCTCGTCCATTTGCTGTAGCTGCTTCTTGTAAGACGATATGACCTCCTGCAGCGCCTCCTCCTCCCTCGAAAGCATCTCGATCCTCGCCCTTAGCCCGTCCAGTCCATCCTGCACCCTTACCTGGAGCCGCTCCTTTAGCAGAGCAGCTTCCTCTTTCAATTCGATCACCTTCGGGTGCTTGTCCCTGTATGTCTTGCTGAGGCTTAATAACCTCCACTTGTTCGCGCTCAGCTCTTCTCGTGCCTTCTCTATGTCGCCATCGGACAAGATCTCCGCCAGCACCGCGGCATTCTTTTCGGGATCCTCCGCCACTTTCTCCGCCTGAGTCAGCACACCTTTCGCTTTCAGCCTTTCTGAATGCCTCTCCGCGTAGCGCGAGTTCATCTCTGCCAGCTTCCCCACGTCTAGTTCCGCCTCCTGTCCCGTCAGTAACCCACGTGACTTCCTGAACCCCTGCAGCTTCTGCTCCGATTCCGCTATCTGTCCCTCCGCTTTTCCGATCTCTTCGGTCAGATAGGCCACGTCCCTCTGGAGCGCGCTCCTTCGCGACTCCCGATACTGCGCCACGTAGCTATCCGCTACCGTATTAGCTATCAATGCCGCGTCATCAGGCTCTGACGTCTCCGCCGCGATCCGGAACATCCTCGTCCTCGCCCTCGGCAGAATCCGCACCGTCTCCTGAATGTAGTCGGCCAGCTTTCCCTCGGCCTCTGATCCCGAGAGGCCCGGAAACAGCCTCTTGGCCATATCTTCCAGATTCCGCGCCGCTTCCCGTGCGATCAATCGGCTCTCAACAATCTCGTACTGCGTCTGAAGGAACGTCTCGTCGAACGTCTGTATCCCGTATCCCTCCCCGCTTGGCACAAGTGGCATACGCCCCTCGATCACGACCTCCGCCCACGCCCGGTAAACCGGACTCTGGTACCTGTTCACCAGCAAAGCCGCGCCCATCACCAGCAAAAACGCCCATATGAGCGTCAGCCACCTCCTGCGCAGAACGTCTAAGTAATCGCTGGCCTTCACGGTTTCTCCAGCCAATTTCCTTCCCCCCTCAGAACCAGCTCTCGGGCACTATCAGCAAATCGCCTTCCTCCAGCTTCACGTCCTTGGACTTGTCCCCCTCTGCCAGCTTCTGTCCATTAACGATCATCGTTTCTTTACCGCGCACCAATTTCGTCTTGGACGGCGAAGCATACTCCGTAAAGCCCCCCGCCGCAAGCACCGCGCTCAACACCGTCGGCGCCTCACCCAGACTATAGGAACCCGGCTTCTTCACCGCACCCAGCACAAATATTCTCTTCTCCTCCTCCCCGCCAACATAAACTATATCGCCCGCTCCAAGCGCCACATCTTTCTCAAGTTCCCCCTTCCTCAGAAGACCTTCCAGATCGACTACAAGCGCGTTTACTGTTTCGACCTCCTCTTCCTTCTCTTCCTTCGCAACCTTCTTCAGTTCCTTCCGCGCTATTATCGCTTTCTTTCCCACCTTCCCGGTGACCCCTCCCGCTTCCGACAGGAGCTCCAGCAGCGTCATCTTCCCTTTCATCCAATACATCCCCGGCTTCGAGACCTCCCCGAAAACGAAAGCCCTCTTGCTCCTATATTCCTCCACAACGACAGTCACCTCCGGATCGACTAGGTAGTCACGCCCCAGCCCCTCCGTAATAAATCTGTCCAACTCCTTCGTAGTCATTCCTGCCGCTTTGACCTCTCTCAGCAGAGGGAAGGTTATCACGCCCGAAGGTGCCACCTTGTATCTCCCGGTCAGATCATCCTCACCCCAAACGACTATGCTCAAAACATCTCCTGCCCCAACAACGTATTCGGCCCCAGCCCCTGACGTAGTCCACACGGCACACACGACACCTGCGGCTGCTAGCGCCCTCCAGAAACTCTGCCGAAATATCACCGAATCCTCTCCTTGCCCTCTGACCTTACGGCCTTCCGCCGAACTTAACCTCAATGCTCAACATCAACGAAGCGAAATCGTAATCGCCCCGCCCGGTTGAATCCCTGCGGCCCGCGGCAATCCGAACCGAGGCAGTCGAATTCTCGGACAGCTTCCTCATGATACGCAGCGCACCCAGCACCGAGCTCTCCCTTACTCCCTCGCCGCCGTCTACCACGTCCGCTTTCTCGCCGTCAACGTCCTGATACGCCCCCTGCAGAATCACGTCCGTTCTGGACGACATCTTCCGGCGAAGCGCCGCATCCACCGCATTTACCCGCACCTCTCGGTAGTTCGCGGGAAGGCTCATCAGCAGTACGTCCCCCCTACCCACGAAATCAACATCCTCCGGGATAAAAAGCGTATCTTCTCGCATCGTTCTGTATCTCAGCTCCAACTCAGTCTTCTTGTTCAATTCCCATTTCATCTGCAAAGACCCGTCCATCTCATCAGAATCCCCGTCTTCCTCGTACTTACGCTCGGAGTATCCCAGCTCCACTCTTGCCTCGACCCGCGGGTTAAGCTTGCTTCGCTCGTTCACCGCAAACCTTATTTCTTCGTAATCTTTTGTGCCCGTGCTCTCGAAATCCCTTTCCCTGTAGCCGATGGTTGCGCCGACCGCGTGGCGCCGCGGCCCCCGCGTGCCCGCGCGTAACTCCGCGCTCCGCTCCTGGTAATCCCTGACAGTCTCTCTCTCGGTGCTCTCCAGATCCTCTAAGCCCGCGCCCACTCGCGCGGTCCACCACGCCCCCACGTCGCGCTTAAGACTCGCCGAAAGCCGATACAGCTCGAAGTCTTCGTCCGGAAGATCGTAAATCTCGAAGTCCTCGTACAAATTCGTGGCTCCTACCGAAGTCGCCGGCGACAAGTCCACCGCCGTCATCAGCTTTGCCTGCTGCGCCGTCAGTGAGCGGGACGTCTCGTCTCCATCTCCTTCGAGCCACAACTGGCGTACTCCCAGACCGTAGTCAAATTCCAGGAAAACCTTCGCCCCTTCCCGCCGAACCCGGATTCCACCCCAGGCCCACAGCGCCGCGCCCGACCGCGATCCTTCATCAAGCAGCAGATTTGAGCTCTCTTCCACCTCCAATTTCAGCGAGGGTGAGAGCTCCCACTCCGCCCTCGCCTCGGGCCAGAGAAACTGCCCGCCGAGCGCCATCCATAGCGCCAAAAAAGCGCTCTTCTTCCTTGCCTTCCTCCAGATCTCTTTCACCAAGTCGCTGGCCTTTTCCCTCCGGCTTCATCCCCTCATGGCAGCACCGGGCTTGCCGGACTGAGTGTTCCTGCCTGCATCCACAGAATGTCCGCCAGGTATCTGGCTAGCTTCTCGATCAACATCTCCATCGTGTCCGGCACCGCCTTCCCCGGGCCAAGGATGTTCCGAACCATGGACTCGAGCTCCTCCTTGGAAACTTCCTTCGTGGGTTCCCATCCCCCACTTGGTTCCACACCCATACTCTCAAGCAGCTCTATAGCGTCGCTTGCGGTCGCCGCTTCGGGCAGCAGGCCCCTCAGTCTCGCGTACTTGATCACGGACATGGCCAGCTCGCCCTGCGTGAGCTTCTCTTTCTTCTCGTCCGCACTATTCGCCTGAGAGTAGCACAAGACCAACAGAACCACAACCAGCGAGCTTGCCGTCTTTGTAACCAGCTTCATATCGCCCCCCTGTCGAGAGCTTCTCACAAGACCCCCTTCGGCCGTGCGCTCCCTTTACGCCTCCGGGGCTTCTTCTCCGCTGTAACAGATACAACAACCGCCGTTATGTTGTCGTCGCTACCCCTTTCTTTCGCCTCTTGAACGAGCCTGTTGCAGATCGCCCCAGGTTCTTTCCCGCGCAGTATAATCTCCGCGATCTCATTGCGGTCTAGAAAACCGCTAAGCCCGTCCGTACACAGCACCACCAGATCCTTATCCCTCGCTTTGTGAATGTGGCTTTCCACTTCCACCCGCGTCTCAGGCCCTACGGCTCTGGTGATCACGTTGCGCAAATAGGAAAACTGCAGCTCATGCTCCGGATAGTTTACTTGTTGCGCCGCTTCCGACAGTAGAGAGTGATCCACGGTCAACTGGCTAACTTGCCCGTCCCGGAAAAGGTACGCACGGCTGTCGCCGACGTGCCCGACCACGAATCCATCCCCGGCAAAGACCACCGCAACGCACGTGGTACCCATCCCTCGCATAGATGCTTCAGTCGCGCCCTTCGAATAGATCGCTTTATTCGCATCTTCCACCGCCGCCTCTATCGCTCCCTGCACTTCCTCTGGTGTGCGCCGTGCAAGCTCCGCCCCCAGCTTCTCACTCAGCCTTACACCTATCAGTTGAACAGCAAAGCTGCTTGCCACCGCCCCCGCCATATGTCCGCCCATCCCGTCGGCAACGACGAAGATGCCCTCCCGAACTGAAACGTAAAACGAATCCTCGTTCCCTTCCCGGCTTGGGCCCCTGTCCGTCTTCGCGCACACGCCTAGCTTGATCCCTTCACCTGCCATTGCCGATTCCCTCGTCTATCTACTCTTGATACTTCTCGAAAGCGCTCTTCGGCGCCCCGCATTCCGGGCAAACCCAGTCCTCCGGAAGCTCCTCAAACGCTGTCCCAGGGTCCACAGCGTGGTCCGGGTCGCCTGCCGCCGGATCGTAAATGTACCCGCACACCGTACATTGCCATTTCATCACTCGCACCTCCTGCCCTTAAACCCTCGCTAGTTCCGCTCCCTTCTCATAAGCCTCCTCCAGCACTTCTTCCTGCTTCAGAATCTCACCTTTCGCATCCGCCCCCCACGCCTTTACGCTGCTGTATTCGGAAATGTAGATCGCGTCGAACCAGTATTTCATCGTCAGCTCCATGCCGGCGAAAAGCTTCGACCCCCGCGTACCCCCCACAGCGATCCACGCACCTCGTCTACCCTTCACCGGCGGACCTTCGCGAAGCGGAGCCTTTACCACGTACTTCCTGGCCCAGAACGACTGACAGCGATCTATCAATGCCTTCGCCTGCGCGCACGGCGCCATAAAATACACCGGCATCGCAATCACTATCCGGTCAGTCTCCGTGACCTTCCCCGCTATCCCCTGGAAAGCATCCTCAACCACACAGCAGCCGCGCTCAAAGCACCCGTTGCATTCGATGCACGGACCAATATTCAGCCCGGCAATGTGAACCTTCTCTGCCTCCGCACCCCCGCTTCGCGCACCCTCCAGGAATCGATCAAGCAGCGTTTCGCTGTTGCCGCCAAGCCGCGGACTTGTGGCCAACGCCAGAACCCGCGTTCGCTCGCCCACTCTTCTCTCCCTGGATGATTTTCGCGTTTCTGATAAGTCTAGACCCTTGCCCTCCCAGTGTCAAGCGCCCGGCAATTGTGTTGAGTTTCCTCCCGATCGCCGATAAAGTAGATCTAGAGAGTACGAATACGCCGTCCAGACCACCGGCGAAAGTCGACCTCTGTAAAGGAGAGAACACATGGCTCCCCGATATTCCTTGGATGACCTGGACCTGAGCCTCGGCAAGCGCACGCGTCTTCACCGGATCCTCTATGAGCACGGGATCGGCGGCGGAAAGGCGCTCATCCTACCGATTGACCAGGGGCTCGAGCACGGCCCGGTAGACTTCTTTCCAAATCCCCCGGCGGGCGACCCGGAATTCCAGCTTCGCCTCGCCCTCGAAGGCGGCTACTCGGCAATCGTCTTCCAGGTCGGCGTCGCGCAGAAGTACATGAAAGACTATGTCGGCCGCGTCCCGCTCATCCTCAAGATCAACGGCAAGACCAACATACCTCCCGACAATCTCGCACTTTCTCCCATCACGGCCTCCGTCGAGGATGCCGTCAGACTGGGCGCCGACGCCGTCGGCTACACCCTTTACGTCGGCTCGCCGTCGCAGGATGTGGACTTCTTACAGTTTCAGGAAGTCCGAAGAGAAGCGGAAAGGTACGGCATGCCCGTCGTCGTTTGGTCCTATCCTCGGGGCGAGGCCGTCGAGAAAAAGGGCGGCAGGGACTCTCTCTATGCCGTTGACTACGCAGCGCGGGTTGCCTGCGAACTCGGCGCCGATGTCGTAAAGCTTAACATGCCTAAGGTCAACCCGAAGAACAAACAGGACTCCCCCAAACCATACAACGAAATCGACATGCCCATGGATCAAGCCGTCAAGAAAGTCGTCGAGTCCGCCGGTAAAACGCTCGTCCTCATATCCGGCGGCAGCAAGCTCGGCGACGAAGACCTCCTCAACAAAGCAAAAATGTGCCTCGATGCGGGCGTGACGGGGCTGATCTTCGGAAGGAATATGTGGCAGCGCCCCTTCGATCAAGCGTTAGCTATGACAGAAAGAATAAAGCAACTTATGAAAGAGGCTTGAGCCTCAAGCCCCTACGACAAAGTGCTACGCCGCCGTTTTGCCGCCGTCTGTGTCGTCGTCCCCTTCCTTGACCAGCGAGATCTTCCCTTCCTTAAACTCCTTTACCGTTACATCAACCGGATGCACTCCGCTCGTCATGTCCATTAGTCGCAGCTTCACCAGTTCCCTCACGCGTTTCGTAAGACCGCTGGCCAGCTTGAATCTTCCCCCCGCCTTGCGGGCGAGGTGATTCAAATTCACGTACTCGAATTCCTCCAGAATGTCCTTTCGTCGCTTTGCCATACTCCCCCCTCTGTTAAGACCTTATCGGATCAGAAGGGCCTGTCCATTCTGTGCTGACCACAGTTTGGCCATTTTAGCATAAACTAAGCCACCATTCCAGAGGCGTGGTTCCCTTTCCGACTGTTCCGCGCCTTTGGCGACCCTCAACCCTCGCTTACCCCTCCTCCGCTAATTCTCTTGACCTGCGCGTGGCAGCTCCCACTGCCCGCGCAAAGGCCTCACGAACGCCGCACTTCTCCAGTTCCCCCAGCCCCGCCATCGTCGTCCCACCGGGCGTCGCCACCGCCTCTCTCAGAGACCCCGCCGTCTGACCCGTCTCTTGAAGCGTCCTGCACGTTCCCACAGCAGTCTGCACAGCCAGCTCCTTCGCAAGACCCTCGGGTAAACCCGCCTCCACTCCGCCTCTTACCAATCCTTCCAGCGCTGCACACACGAACCCCGGGCCGCTTCCGCTCAGGCCTGTAACCGCGTGCAGCACCTCCTCTTCCACCTGGAAAGCCTTCCCAACACACTGAAAAACCTCTCTGGCCGCCGATATATCCTCCGACAGCGCGTTCCTTCCCGGTGCAAACGCCGTAACCCCTTCGCCCACACTGCACGCGATGTTCGGCATCGCTCTCACCACGCGCGTCGTGTCAGGAAGCGCCGCCTCGATCGATTTGATCTCCACCCCTGCAGCTATAGATACCACCAGACGCCCCGCGGCCGCGCCCCTTATCTCTCTCAGCACGTCCATAATCACTTTTGGCTTCACAGCCAGCACCACAACGTCAGCCGCGCCTACAGCCTCGGCATTGCTCGCCGAAGGCCGGAAGCCAAGCTCCCTCGCCAGCAGCCCCAGCCTTTGACCGTCCATGTCGAACCCCGTCAGATCCTCTGCCTGCACCAATCCCAAGCGAACCACCCCCCGCGCCAGTGCGCTTCCCATCTTCCCGGTTCCTATGATCGCCAATCTTTTTCCCCGCACCTTCGTTTCTCGATCCATCTTTCTCTCCAGCTCTACCTTTTCGCCTCGTATTGCCTCTTCACCATCTCGTAAAGCCGTTCTCCTCTGCTGATGCTGCACAGTTTCTCCATCACCCCGTCAAATCCGTCCTCCGCCAGCATCCCGGCCAGCCGGACTGCGCTCGGGTCCTCCTCGTTGCGGTAGCGCAGCGCGCTCGCTATCCCCCTTGCAATCACTTCAGGTTCCACCCCGTACTCCATCGCCAGCCGTGTCGCCCCCACCAGCCGATCCTGCGGACCCAGCTTCCTCAGCGGGTCCCTCCCCACTCGCGCTATCGTGTCTCCCAGAGCCCTGTTGCCGAACCTCTCGATAAGATCCTCGATCTGATCTCGGTGTTCCTCCAACGTGAAGCCGTGCTTCTTGACCAGCGCCTCACCCGCTTCCCACAGCCCCCTCTCCACCAACTGTCTTATCTCCGGGTCTTCCACGCTCTCCCAGACGTAGCGGTAGCCTTTCTCGGAACCGAAGTAGGCGGCCAAAGCGTGGCCACAGTTATGCGTAAATAGCTTCCTTTCCTCGTACGCCCTGATATTTGCGCGCGGCTCAAGCCCCCTTATCGCCGGGATCCCACCGACGAAGCCCTTAGCGTCCACCGGAAGGATGCAGTACTCTTCCACGTAAACCGCTAGAGGATCCCTACGCCTCTGTTCCTCGGTGACCACTGGCACCATCCTGCTTACCACCGCCCCCACAAGTCCCACCTTTCCTCTAGTGTAATCACGGTGCTCGGCTGGAACTCTTTCCAGCAGCATTTCCCGAACAACGTTCGCAGCCCCCAGCAGATTCTCGCAAATGATAACGTTCAAAGGCCGCTCGCACCCCCTTTTCGCACGAAGCGTTATCCCCATCGCGAGAGACTCGGCCACACCAGGCAGTGCCCTGTTGCCCACCGCCGTGCTTGCAATGTCGCAGGAAAAAATCTCTTCCGCCACCTCTCGCTTCTCTCTCCCGCTCACCCCGCGCACATGTTCCACGTGGAACACTTGGCTCGTCTTCCCTACCACATGGATAGTATAGCCCCTCCGCTCATTCAGCAGCGCCACCAGATCCAAATCCACATCAACAAAAATCGTCTCGTAGCCGGACTGCCAGTACAATTGCCCCAGAAATCCCCTTCCGATGTTTCCGGCCCCGAAATGAACCGCCTTCATAGCGACTTCACAACCAGGGGCATTTCCCCTTTGGCTGACTTGTTTCCTTTGCGGTCCCTTACTGTTACCTTCAGACTGTATTCTCCCGGCCTCAGCTTCGCCGGTACGTAAAAGCGTGTGGCTATGTAGTGATCATTACGCCTGTTCAGGCTATTATCCACAGTCGCGGCATCCCACGACCAAACCCGCCTATCGCCCTCGTAGATCTCCAGTGTAAGCGGCATGTCTATCAGGTAGCTGCCATCCTCTTGCCGCTCCGAGACGAAATTGACCACCTCGCAGTACAACAGCATCTCCTGTCCTGCCGCCACCCAATCACGGTCATATTCGTCGAAGACCCCGTAGCTCGAGATTCGCCTGCAGAGTGCCAGGCGAGTGACCTGGAGGGGCGCTTGCTCCTGCCAGTCGTGGAGGACTTCCCGCGCGAGAGAGAGCGCCGCATCCGTCTCTCCGATTCGGAAGCTCGCGGCCGCCTGGATGAGCTTCTCCCAGTCCTCCTCATCTTCCCGCCTGTGGGCGGCCGTCAGGAACGCCTTCTGCGGATCCCCAACTGCCAGATAAAGCGCCGCCAGCGCGTGCCTCAGGTGAGGTTTCTTCAGCGATGCAGACTCGAACTCTTCAGCGATATCCTCCGGCGTCAGCTTCCTTGCCGAAGGCTGCGGCGTGGCCGCGGTGGCAACTTCCGATGGCTCGCGGGGAGGGGAGGGCACACGGGGCCAGCTCTCCGCCGCCATCGGGGGGAGCTTCTCAGCCTCTATTCCGGTCCCCGGTCCCGCGGCCTTCATCTCCAGCAGCTCTGTCGGTGACTCAGCCGATATCCCAGGGCTCGCCGTCTCTTTCCCGGCCTCTTTCGACTGCTCCAGTGTCTTCTGAAACTCCTCCAGCTCCCTTAGCAGCCCCTCTGTCTCGCGCATCTCCGCTTGCGCCGCCGTTTCCCTCCTCTCCCGCATGCCGGGCCCTACACACGAGGCCGCGAGGAAGGCGGTCGCCGCCACCAGACCGGCCAGTCCTAATCCCCTCAACTTCCTTCCTCCGGAGCGTTCTGGCAAAGCCGCACGATCATTGACTCCACCGTAACCTCCTCCATCGCGGATCCTGACCTGAGCTCACTTTGCCCCTTCAGCAGCAACGAAAGATTGCCTTCCAGCTCCTCTTCGGTGAAATTCTTCGCCTGACGCGCAAGAATTTTCGCTATGAAGGCGTTCACGCCCAGCTCGCGTGCTATCGCCTTGCTCCCCGCGCTTGCACTAATCCTTTTTGCCCTCAGAAGCTCCTGGAAATGGCTTGCTATCCAGCTCGTGATCGCCGTGCCCGAGACCCCTCTTGAAAAGAAGCCGCACGCCATCCGCAGGGCTCTTGTGACGTTTCTCTGAGCTATCGCGTTTCCCATCTCATATCTGGCGAACGTCCGGGCCGGGCCTATTGCCTCTTCCACATCCTTCTCGGTAACCGTTTCCCTCGCTCCGCTGTACAGATCCAGTCTCTCTAGCTGCTCATCGAGCTGCGCGAGGTCCTGTCCCGCCAGTTCTACGACCATCATCGCAGCTTTCGCCGAGATCGTTTTCCCAAATTTCCGTTTGAAGTGGCTCTGCGCCCACCCCGGCCTTTTTTCGTCGTAGACCCTGGGGCATTCCACTATAAGCGCCCTGCCGGCCAGGCCGCGCATTCGCTCTACCTGAGCTCCTTTCCTGAGTGAAAAAACAGCGTAGACGTTCGGGGCCACTCGCTCCGCGAGGCGCTTCAGAACTCTCTCCTCCAGGAGCTCGTCGGCCTCCTCCAGGAGGAGCACCTGTGCCCTTCCGAAGAGGTTTGAGCTGCTCAGTTCCTCCTGCAAGTCGGCTGGACGCAGCTCCGAAAGCGACTGGCGCGCCAACTCCACTTCCTCCCCGTCCCTGCCCAGCCTTTCCATCATTGCCCCGAGAGCCGTCTCCTTGAAATACTCCTCGTCGCCAAGGAGGAAGATTACTTGTGGAACTTTACTCTTGCGCAGCAGCGCCGCCAGCCCCGTCGCGTGCACCTTGCGCATCAGATTCTGTGTAGACCTGTTCACGACCAGGATACAATTCCGCCTATCTTCCAAGCGGTCCCGAAAGCCGAGCCGCTCTGCGCCTCAGCTCTTGTGGAATCCTCTTATCCTGCGCGAGCTCTGCCCAGAGTGTTCTGGCCTCGCTCTGGCGACCCAAACCGTTCAGCGCCCCGGCCGCCGCTAATTTCGCCTCTATCAGCCCCTGATCCAGCGCCGCGGCTGTCTTGAATTCGCCAACTGCGGACGAAAGATCACCCACCCTCTGGTATGCAACGCCCAAATTGTATCTTACGTCCGCGTCCCCAGCCCCCGCTTCGGAACTCAACACCTCGATGGAATCAGTGTACTTCTCGGATTCGATCAACAGCGCCCCCAGATTGTTGAGGATGTTCACATCTTCGGCAGCCATCTCGTGAGCGCGGCGAAGTGCTCCTTCCGCCCCGCTTACATCTCCTTTTCTCCACAGAAACATCCCCTCCTCCGAAAGAGAATTCGCCATCTCCACCAACCTCTCTTCGCTTTCCCTCTCCTTCGGTGTCTCTTCATCATGCGTGACTGTCAGCGCACTCTCCGTAGCGGGCTGAATCCCAACGGGGGTGGAAACCACCTGTTGCACAACTTCCGCCCCCTCTATCCCCGTCGGTCTCACCTGCGGGGGCGAAACGTCAACCGCGAAGAAATCGCGCGAAACGGCCTCCGACGTGTTGCCAGCCTCATCGAGCGCCGTCACTTTCACCAGGAACCTGTCGCTCCCCACCGGTGGGAGTTCCCACATATGTCCGCCGCTGTTCTGCAGTTCCTGCGCCAGCGCCTTCCACGTATCCCCGCCGTCCGCCGAATAGTAGATGGAAATCGGGCGCTGAATCATGTTTTCATCCTCGGCCCACCACCGCACCATCATCTTCGTTCCGGCTGCCTGCGACTCCCCCCCGGCCGGTGAAAGCAGGAACAGCTCCGGCGGCTCCGTGTCCACCATGCATTCCACCTCCGGCGGCGTTCCCTCGACCGGCCTGGCCTCGGCAACGCCTGCGTGACTCACCCCGATGAGCTTGAAGCCGTACTTTCCGTCACGCGGCGCGGAGAAAATAACATGAGCTTCATCCAACTTCGCAATTGCGTACTTGGCCCAACTCGTCCCCCCGTCATCAGTCGCCCATAGCTCCACCTCTTCCACTCCCGAGGGCACATCCTCCGCCAGTTCGAAATTTATCCGCACCTCCCTTGACGCGCTCGTCTCGATTTCCTCCCTCGCCACCGTGAGGACCGGCGGTTCGGGTTTGGTGATCATTATGTCCACACTGTCCTCCCCCCAGTTACCTGCCTTGTCGAGAACGCGAACCCTGAGTCGCGCGTTCCCCAGTACATCGGCAGGCGGGTCCCACCCTATGCTTCCCTCGAGGCCCAGGCCGAGTGCCACTGGCACCCAGTCCGCTTCGGTAGGTGTCACGTAAGAGATCTCCCCAGCGTTTTCAACTGGATTGGACTCCCCCGCAAGCCACGTCAGCGGCATGGTAGAGCCTCTGGCAAACGTCTGCTGGTCCACCGGACTGATTATCTTCACGACCGGCCGCTCCGTGTCAACGACCACCTTCAACTGCGCCTCGATACCCGTCGGCGGCTCCTGAGCGCTGCTCTCCGTCGCCGGTCTCAGATACAGCAAGAACACCCCGTCGTTCATCGCCGTAAACGTTACCGGAGCCTCCCCATCCTCATCCACCCCGTAGTACCACCACCTGTCTCCTTCCCCGCGAGCGTACCACAGCTCCGCCTGCAGACCCTCAGCCTTATCCGGCGTGTAGTTGACCGAGAACGTTCTCGACGGGGAGTAAATGAAGCCATCGGAAGAGGCTGAATATATTCTCTGCGCCGCCTGAGAATTGCTGAAACAACCTACCATCGCGAGGCAAAGCGCCCCGAAGAGAACCGACCGTCTCAACCTCGGACCTCCCTACAAGGCTTCCGTGCCCTCCGGCCCTCAGGACAGCCCTTAAATGAAGCTTAGCAGCCCCCCATCGGACTGTCAAGGAGCGGCGGCAAAAAAGGTTGCCCACTCTCACACAGCCGTCTATACTTTCTTGGGGGTGTCCAACATCATAACGATGCTGGTGGTTCACCTCGCCGGTGCAGAGTGCTTCTTCGCCATACAGGGGAGATTCCAGATGGACAAAACCTGGGAAGGTCCTCTCGAAAAAGTATCTGACTTCTGTTGGCGCATACCCGCCTCTTACAAGCCGGGTATGCGCGTGCCCGGAATCATATTCCTGTCTGAGGAAATGCTCCCCAAGTTGCGCAAGGACGCCGCACCCGAGCAGGTGGCAAACGTCGCTTACCTTCCCGGCATCCTCAAAGCCTCCTACGCCATGCCCGATATCCACTGGGGTTATGGCTTCCCCATCGGCGGCGTAGCCGCTACCGACATCGAAGCCGGCGGCGTTATCTCGCCGGGCGGGGTAGGATATGACATAAACTGCGGCGTCAGGATCATCAGAACAAACCTATCGCCCAAGGATGTAAAGCCGCGTATGAACGAGATAATTGAGGCGCTTTTCCGTGGGGTACCTCTCGGCGTCGGATCGAAAGGCTCCCTGTCTCTCTCGCCATCGGAGGAGCGGGCGGTGCTTGCAAAAGGGGCACGCTGGGTCGTCGAGCGCGGCATGGGCACAGAGGAAGACCTCCTCCACTGCGAGGCAGGCGGCCGCATGGAAGGCGCTGTCCCCGACAGGGTCAGCCAGAAGGCCAAGGACCGCGGGCGCCGCCAGGTGGGAACACTGGGCTCCGGGAACCACTTCGTGGAGGTTCAGCTCATCGAAAAGATATTCGACCAAAACGCCGCACAGGTCATGGGACTGGCTGAGGGGGGGATAACCGTTATGATCCACAGCGGCTCCCGCGGCCTCGGCCACCAGGTCTGCCAGGACGCGATCAACTCCCTCTCCAAGGCTCCGCAAAAATACGGAATATCCATTCCCGACCGGCAGCTCGTCTGCGCCCCGGTTGAGTCCCCGGAGGGGCAGGCGTACTTCGAAGCCATGGCTTGCGCCGCAAATTACGCCTGGGCTAACCGCCAGATGCTCACGCATCTGGTCAGGAAGATTCTGGCGCGGCTCTTCGGCGCTGGCGATGACCGCCTGGGCCTCGAGCTCATCTACGACGTTGCGCACAACATCGCAAAGGTTGAAAAACACGCGATCAACGGACAGCTGAAGACAGTCTGCGTCCACCGGAAAGGCGCCACCAGAGCATTCCCCCCCGGCCATCCCGAGGTCCCCGCTCGCTACAGGTCAATCGGGCAGCCCATCATAATCCCCGGCGACATGGGAACCGCCTCCTATCTGCTCCTGGGCACCCAGACGGCCATGGAGGAGACCTTCGGGTCCACATGTCACGGCGCGGGAAGGGTCATGAGCCGCACCCAGGCGATAAGGATCGGCAAGGGCAGGAACGTGCGCGACGAGCTGCGCAAGCAGGGGATCACCGTAATGGCGCCCGGCTGGCAAAGCATTGCGGAGGAAGCTCCTTACGCCTACAAGGAGGTAGACGACGTGGTGGAGACCGTTCACCAGGCGGGTCTGTCGACGAAGGTCGCCCGGCTCACGCCGCTCGGGGTGATAAAAGGCTAGAGCATCGTTCTGCGGGAGAAAGCCATCGAGAAGGAGCGCAGCGGGTATTTTGAGGTATCGTCGCGTCTGTCTTTCAGCGTGCTCTTTGTAGCGCCGCTGCTGCTTGCGTACGAAATCGGCATCGCCCTCATTGTAACCCCGCTCCGCAACGGTGCAGAGATCGCCGTGAAGCTTCCGCTTTCCTTTCTCGGCCCCTCAGGCGCACTCGTCTTCAACTTCCTCATCGCTGCCGGAATGGTTGTGGCCTATTGGCGCCTGAGCTCCGAGCGCCACTTCAGACCCAGAACCTTCGCCCTCCTTTTCGTCGAAAGCGCCATATATGCCGGGGGTCTTTACTTGGTCGCCGGGGCCTTTCTCGCCCGAGCTGCCGCTGCGTCCGTACCTCCCCCCGTCACAATTTCTCCGGTCGCGGCGGTCCTGCTTTCCATCGGCGCCGGCGTTTACGAGGAAATCCTCTTTCGACTCGTCTTGATGATGCTCCTTTTCTACTTGTTAAAGGGGATATCGCCTAGCTCCAGCTTCTGGCCTGCGGTCTTGAGCGTGCTGGTCTCCGCGCTTCTATTTTCCTCCGCCCACTACATTGGCTCTGTCAGCGGAAGCTTCACATCTTTCGGCTTCGCTTTCCGGTTCCTGGCAGGCGTTTATCTTTCCGCGGTCTATGCTTCGCGGGGGTTAGGCGCGGCGGTCTACACGCACGCAATCTACGACGTGGTCGTATTCCTCAGGCCCATTTTTGTCGCCGCCGATTGATATCTCCACTCGCTTACCTATAATGACCAAGGCCCTGCACGCTGCTCGGCTGAATGCATTCAAGGGGACTGGAGCCTACGCGATATGACGCCCTACGCTGAAAATTCGGGAGGCCCCACCATTTCTTCCCAAGATTCGGACTCCGGGGAGCTCCTTGTCCTGGCACCGGCCAAGGTCAACCTCTTTCTCGAGCTCATGGGCAAAAGACCCGATGGATACCACGAGATCTCGACCGTGATGCAGACCATAGACCTCTTCGACGAGCTCAAGCTGCGCAAAGCGCCTTCGGGCATAACGCTTCGGTGCCTGGGGCACAGCGTTCCAGAGGGAAGCAAAAACATCGTATGCCGCGCCGCCCGACTCCTCCTCGACGCATATCGCCCCAGCGCCGGCGTCCAGATTCAGCTTGCCAAGAGAATTCCCCCCGCCGCCGGCCTCGGCGGCGCCAGCAGCGACGCCGCCGCTACCCTCATCGCCTTAAACCTTCTTTGGAACCTTGGCCTTTCGGCCAACCAGCTCATGCAACTTGCCGCACAGCTCGGCTCTGACGTCCCGTTCTTCATCAGCGGCGGTACAGGGCTGTGCACCGGCAGAGGAGAAGTGGTAAGCCCCATCAAATCCGAAGTCGAACTCCAATACGTCGTGGTTTGCCCGCCCGTTGCTGTGTTGACCGCCAGCGTGTATGCCAGAAGTAAAATGGGCTTGACGGGCTCAAGGAGACTCGCTAACATCTTAATTGAGGCGCTCGAGGAGGGGAGCATAGTCGAGATCGGCAACGCGCTCTTCAACAGACTCGAAAGCATAACCCTAGCGCTCTATCCGTCGCTTCTCGGGCTCAGACAAGTCATGGCGGCTATGCCGTTCGCGGGCATCTCCATGAGTGGAAGTGGTTCTGCTTTTCTTGGTATATGCGCGTCAGGAAGGGAGGTGACAGAGGCAGTCCAGAAGCTCAGCGAGAAAGGGGTAGGTCAAGTTTTTTCAGCACGGAGCCGGGTATAATCCGCACGCTGCCGTAGGCTTGAGGAGCGCCAGAGTGAATATCACCGAAGTCAGAGTAAAGCTCGTCGAACAAAGGGACGACAAGCTGCACGCTTTCTGCACCATAACCATCGATAACGACTTCGTCGTAAGAGACTTGAAAATTATCGAAGGCAATAAGGGCCTTTTCGTCGCAATGCCCAGCAGAAAGCTGACCGACAATTGCCCTGTATGCGGCGGAAAAAACTATCTCAGAGCACGGTACTGCAACGAATGCGGCGCTAGGCTCGACGAGAAGAGAACTGATAGGGCCGAAGGAGAGCCACTGAAGCTTCACGCAGATATCGCGCATCCGATCAATTCCCACTGCCGTGAAGAACTGCAGGCAAAAGTCCTTCGGGCCTACCAGGAAGAGCTGGAAAGGGCCGGGCAGTCGGGTTACGTCTCGCACGACGTGGAGGAACGTCCCGCTCGAGATTCCGCCACGCCGCAGACTCACCAGGCCGAGCCGCCTGCCGAACCAGAGAAATCCAGCTTTGAAGAAGGCATCTTTCAGTAAGGGGACTCAGCCCGCAGACCTCTGCTAAGCTAATGAAAACTCGCATATCCTGGCGGAGCCTCGTGCCTGCCGAAACGCTATGCGGAGCGAGCCAACGATCGGCAAGGGCTCGAGACGCTGTCCGCCGGTTTTCTTCTTGTATGTACTTGATTAGGAGCTCCTCAAACCATGAAAACCGGAGCGCAAATACTCGTTGATACCCTCCTGTACGAAGGCGTTGAAGTTCTCTTCGGTATCCCCGGGGGCGCAGTCATCCCTCTGTTTGACGTTCTATACGAAGCTCCCCTCAAATTCATAGTAACCGCTCACGAGCAGGGCGCTGTTCACGCCGCCGATGGATACGCGCGTGCCTCAGGAAAGGTCGGCGTCTGTGTCGCGACCTCCGGACCGGGCGCGACAAACCTCGTCACTGGCATTGCTACCTCCTACATGGATTCCTCCCCGATCGTCGCGATCACCGGCCAGGTCAAAACCTTTCTCATCGGCAACGACGCCTTCCAGGAAGCCGACATCACGGGCATAACCCGACCCGTCACCAAGCACAACTATCTGGTAAGGGACGTCCGCGAACTCGCTCGCAGCGTCCGCGAAGCCTTCTACATTGCTAAGACGGGCCGCCCCGGACCGGTGCTCATTGATGTTCCCTTGGATGTCTCCCTGGCGGAGTGCGATGGAGAGATCCCCGAGGAAATCCCCCTGCCCGGCTACAGGCCTAATTACGAGGGAAACCCCAGGCAAATCCTCCGCGCCGCAAATGCCATCAACGCCGCTAAGCAGCCCGTCCTCTACGTCGGCGGCGGCGTCATATCCGCAGGCGCTGCTGAGGAGGTCATCGAACTCGCCAGCAAAGCAAGCATCCCCGTAACAACCACCCTTTTGGGGCTTGGGGCTTTCCCCGAAAACGACCCCCTATCGCTTGGGATGCTGGGCATGCACGGCACCGCGTACGCAAACTACGCGATACAATCCTCCGACCTAGTAATCGCCGTCGGGGCGCGTTTTGACGACCGCGTCACTGGCGACGTTAATACCTTCGCGCCCGACGCCAGCATAATTCACATTGACATAGACCCGGCCTCCATCAGCAAGAACATCCGCGTTGACATCCCCGTCGTCGGCGACGCCAAGCGGATACTTGTCGAGCTCAACAAACACGTAACCAAGGGTGACCGGAAAGACTGGCTCCAGAGGATCGCCAAGTGGAAGGAGGCCAATCCCCTTCGGTACGATAGTGACGGGCTCAAGCCTCAGTACGTGGTCGAGCAGATCGACGAGGTCACAAAGGGGGGCGCCATAATCGCGACCGAGGTCGGGCAGAACCAGATGTGGGCCGCTCAGTTCTACACATTCACGAAACCGCGCACCATGATCTCCTCCGGCGGCCTGGGCACCATGGGCTTCGGCTTCCCCGCATCCATCGGCGCCAAGGTCGCCAGGCCGGACAAAGCCGTCTTCGATATCGCCGGCGACGGCAGCTTCCAGATGAACATCCAGGAACTCGCCACCGCCGTGAAGTACAAAGTGCCCGTCAAAGTCGCCATCTTGAACAACGGCTACCTCGGAATGGTCAGACAATGGCAGGAGCTGTTCTTCAATCGCAGGTACTCCTGCACCCGTCTTGACGGGGCCCCTGACTTCGTCAAGCTTGCCGAAGCCTACGGAGCGACTGGCTTCATGGTGGAGAAACCTGAAGACGTCCGCCCGACCCTCGAAAAGGCGCTGAAAACGAACGGACCGGTAGTCATGGACTTCCGGGTCTGCCAGGAAGAAAACGTCTATCCAATGGTTCCCTCCGGTCAATCCCTGGACAAGATGATCGGCGGCCTGGCGTAAAGGAGAGCTTGCCTTGGCCAACAATGACCACGAACAACGTCACGCAATAACGGCACTGGTGGAAAACCGCGCCGGCGTGCTGGCTCATGTCTCGGGGCTTTTCAGCAGCAGGGGCTTTAACATTGACAGCCTCGCCGTCGGGGAAACGGAAAACGCCCAGTTCTCCCGCATGACGATCGTCGCCCGCGGCGACGAGCAGATACTCGAGCAGATCGTCAAGCAACTGCGCAAGCTCATTTACGTCATAAAGGTTCAGGACATAACTTCCATGGAGTATGTGGAGCGTGACCTTGTCCTGGTCAGGGTGAACGCTGACCCCGAACGCAGACCCGAGATATGCCAGATCGCCGACATCTTCAGGGCGAAAATAGTGGACGTCGGCCAACAGGATATGATAATTGAGCTCACGGGCGAACGCTCGAAGGTCGAGGCCATCATCAAGCTCTTGAGACCGTACGGCGTAAAGGAGCTGGCAAGAACCGGTACCGTGGCGATGCTTCGCGGCAGGAAGTAACCACCCTTTGCTCAAAGGGACCTCCAGATGGCGAAAATCTGTTACGACAAAGACGCCGACCTCAATTTCTCCGAGGAAAAGCCACACCCCCTCTAGCGGGTCGGAAAAGGGCTGCGGCAGATGATGGCCCGGGGTGAGACGAAGTAGCCTGCTGCGGAATTTTCCGAGCCATGCGTGGTGCAGTCCCGTCTGAGGTCGCGCAGGCTGTGCTGGAGAAACCGAATCAATGGGCAGAATAATCATATTCGACACGACGCTTCGCGACGGCGAGCAATCGCCGGGGGCCAGTCTCAACACCCGGGAGAAGATCGAGATTGCTCGTCAGCTCGCCGTCCTAGGCGTTGATGTCATCGAGGCCGGTATGCCCGTCTCTTCGCCCGGCGACTTCGAAGCAGTCAACGCCATAGCCAAAGAAGCGAAGGACGTCACGGTCGCTGCCCTAGCGCGTGTGCGCAAGGAGGACATTGACGCCGCCGGCGACGCACTTCGCCCGGCTCGGTCTCCCAGGATCCACGTCTTCATCGGTACCTCCGAGATACACCGGCGATTTCAGCTTCGAAAATCCAGATCAGAAATCCTCGACCTCGCCTCGCAAGGGGTCAGACACGCCACTCAGTACACACGTGACGTCGAATTC
>CAZUUK010000025.1:0-45107 GCA_964622675.1 uncultured Planctomycetota bacterium
GCCGGGCTCAGTGAGGTTGAGTTTTGCGAGCGCGGGGACTGAATAGGCTTTCAGACCGCAGAAGGTGTCGGTGAGCCTGTAGCCGGTGACGCAATTTATGATGGCGGTTACCTCGGCATTGACACGTCGGCGCTCGGGAGGGACCTGGCCGACGACCTGGCCTCCGGGCATATATCTGGAGCAGGAGACAATGTCCCAACCGGGGAGTGCGGAGAGAAGACCGTCTATGTAGCAGGGCTCGTGCTGGTCGTCGGCGTCAATGGTAACGGCGGCATCGTAGGCGTGTTTTGCGGAGTAGTCGAAGCCGTCGATGAGTGTTCTGCCGTAGCCGAGGTTGCGCGGGTGACACATGAATTGTATCCCGAATTTGGAGCGGAGGTGTTGAAGTATTTGGGGAGTGGAATCGCTGGAGCCATCGTCCACGACGAGTATGTCGCTGTGGTATTGCCTGATTTTGTCAATCACGCGGGTGAGGTAAGGTTCCTCATTGTAGACGGGTACGATAACGAGGGATTTCACGTGGACCTCCTTTAGTGCCCGGCGCGGAGTTCCCGTATTATGGCGTGGCCCATTTCGCGCGTGCCGACGGCGGTTGGGTCGTCGCGGCCGGGCTTGAGGTCGTAGGTTACGTCTCTGCCTTGGGCGATTACGGCGGCGACTGCGGCTTCGAGACGGTCAGCGGCTTGAAGCTGGCCGGCATGCCTGAGCATCAACACACCGGAGAGGATGAGGGCGGTGGGATTAACCTTGTTTAGTCCTTTGTACTTGGGTGCGCTGCCGTGGACGGCTTCGAAGACGGCGATTTTTTCGCCGACGTTGGCCCCCGGAGCGACGCCGAGGCCGCCGACGAGGCCGGCGCAGAGATCGGAGATGATATCGCCGTAGAGATTAGGTAGAACTATTACGTCGTACAGTTCGGGTTTCTGTACGAGCTGCATGCACATATTGTCAATTATGCGATCCTCGAATTCTATGTCGGTGAATTCCCGGGCAACATTTCGGGCGACGTCGAGGAAGAGCCCGTCACTGAATTTGAGGATGTTGGCCTTGTGAACGGCGGTTACTTTGCGCCGGGCATTTTCGCGAGCATAGTTGAAGGCGTAGCGAACGATACGCTCGGATGCATACGTTGATATTGGCTTTATGCTGATGCCGGAGTCGGGTCGGATCTGCGTGCCAGCGAGGGTTTGCATCCTCTCTATCAGGTCGAGTGTGGAGGGTTCGCCTTCTTTGAACTCAACGCCGGCATAGAGGTCCTCGGTGTTTTCCCTGACGACGACGAGGTCGATTCCGTGGTAGCGGGAGCGGACGCCGGGGTAGTGCTTGCATGGCCGGAGGCAGGCGTAGAGGTCGAGTTTCTGCCTTATGGCGACGTTAACGCTTCTGAAGCCGCTGCCGACGGGGGTTGTGATGGGGGCTTTGAGGGCCAAGGCGGTGGAGCGGATGGAGTCGAGGACGGAATCGGGCAGCGGTGTGCCGCAACGCTGCATGACGGCGGCCCCGGCCTCCGCCTCGATCCATTCGATGTCGGCGCCTGCGGCATCTATGCAGCCAACGGCGACGTCGGCCAGCTCGGGTCCGACGCCGTCGCCCTTTATCAAGGTCACTTTGGTAGCCAAGCGCTGCCTCCGTTCACGAAGGTGGAGATAAGGCCACATATTGAATATTAGCCTACGGTCGGCTTTAGTTCAACGGCTCGTGGCGGCGGGCGCGGTTCCCTGAAGGCGGGAGCCGCGAGGAAATGAGGAGATGAAGGAGAGACATTCGCGTCTCTGAGGAGATTCAGGCCGATTTGCGGGGAAAGCGGGAGGGATTCGGCGGCTTTCAGAAATTGAGAGCGCCAGCGATGAAGAATCCGTCGAAGGTTATGCCGGCGTTGACGTCGCGCACGTCCAGGCCGAAGTCGAATATCCTGTAACCGGCCTCAAGGGTGAAGTAGCGGGCGACGGTTGCTCCTATAGCGGCGTCTACATCGGCGATGTGGCCATAGCTGCCTGCGTAGATGCCGCGGGCTTCGCAGCGGACGTAGAAGAAGTCGGTAGGCTGGAAGCGCCCTCCAAGTGCGAGATTGGGAAGGATGGCAACCGCGCTGCCCGACTCCTTTTCCACTCCGCCGGCGGTTTGACCCTCGGCCGATGCATCTACGTCGAGGACGGAGACGCCCAATCCCCAGGAAAGCTCGGAGTCGAGTTCCTGGATGATGGAGCGGCGAAGGTCGAGGTCGTAGAAGGCCACGTCGAGTTCGCTTTCGACATCGGCGCCGACGACGTAGGTCTGGCCGCCGAACTGGATCGCGCGTTCGATGGTGTTGCTGCCTTGGAAGCTGAGGGACTGGTAACCGAAGGCGAGAATCGTGCTCTGCCACGGGCGAAAAAGGAGCTGGAGTCCCGGGGAGGTGTCGTCACCGAGTGCGAGATCGCGTTCGATGTCAACGTCGGTACCGATATCGTTGTCCTCGACCTTGATATCGCCGGAGGGAGCGACGAACCAGGAGACGAGTCGGAATTGGAATCTATCATCGAGCGAGATGCTTTCGGCGCTGCGCGCGAAAGGCGAAAAGCCGATCAGGCAAAGAAGTATAAGCGTTGTGGCGAGAAGAACAGGCTGACGCATGTCTCACCTCCTGGCAGGACGAAGGACCTTTTGTGATAATCGAAAACGTCGCTCCTGAGGCGCTCGTTGCACCTAAAACGGTCAAGTAGCACAGGGCCAGATTCTAACCAGCAGGTGTTGACCGGAGCAGATCAGCTCGGCGGTGGCTCAGTGAAGACTCGCCTCCGCCCAGCGGCCCTGTTCACCAGAACCTACTCCTCGTTACCAAGTTCGTCAAGTCTTTTTGCGAGGATTGGAGGGAATGATCAGGCGCGTCGTGATCCACCGAACGAAGATGCTGGTGAAAAGGCTGATGTTATGGAAGGAGGGCGGCGGTTGGTCGGGGTTACGCGAACCAAGCGGCGTTGGATAGGGACATTGCGAAAGGCTCCAATTTGACGCGCGCTCGTTGAGGGACTATTATGCGTGCTGATTTTTTTAACTGTGGAAGGAGGAAAGGATGGCAAGGAAGGTGCGATACGAGGAGATGCTGCCCCACGAGATGGAGCGGGCGGTGAGAAGGAGTCCGATAGCTTACCTGCCGTGCGGGACGCTGGAATGGCACGGAGTTCACCTGGCGCTGGGAAACGACGCGGTGAAGGCGCACGAGCTGTCGCTGCGGTGCGCGGCCAAGAGCGGCGGGGTGGTTACCCCGGCGAATTACTGGGCGGTGGGAGGACTGCATCAGCCGTGGACACTGCGCCCAGAGGCGGAGGGTATCTACAGCCAGCTTGTGACGCCGATACTGGAGAATGTCTTTCGTGAGCTGGAGAGGGTCGGTTTCCGGGTGATCATTTGCATAACGGGGCACTACGGGATGGGCCAGATTCTGGCGGTGAAGCGGGCGGCCCTGACGCAGATGTACAACGGGAACGCGGTGGTGTACGCGTTGGCCGAATACGAGGTCGCAACTGACCTGGGCTACCACGGGGACCATGCGGCGAAATGGGAGACTTCGATCCTGTGGTATTTGCGGCCCGACCTGGTGGATATGGAAAGGCTGCCAAAGGATCTGAGCAAGAAGTTGATAGGCGTAGGTGGGGAGGATCCCAGAACGTCGGCGTCGAGGAAGCTGGGACGTGAGATAGTGAGTGGGATGGTGGAGCGGATAGGTGAGAAGGCGCAGGAGTTCCTCGGTTACGGTGCGGGGAAGCGGCGGTTGTTTATTAAGGCATGCGAGCGGCAGTACGAATTCCTGACGCTTTGGGTTCGCGCGGTCAAGACGGGGGCAAGAGCACCGGAGGAGTTACACGGGCTGCGTGGTAGATACAATGAAGAGGTGCTGCCGGCGCTGCAGTCCGGGGAGTATGGAAAGGTTATTTCCACACTGGACAGGGCGAACGACAAGCTGGCGAATTGGTGCTCCCAGGTGGAGGCGCAAGGTGCGGGCGGGGGATCCGGAAATGGATAGGCGGGCGAATTGCCGGGGTGCGAAGTGGAGCGAAGGGTGAGTCAGCGGGAATCGAGGAGGGATTTTACGTAGTTCATGAGGCCGCCAGCGCGAATAATTTCACCGACTTCCCCTCGAAGAGGCTCGAAGGAGTAGGAGCGACGGGTTGTGAGATTCGTGACAGCGCCCTTGGCGAGATCGACCTTCAGTTCGTCGCCTTCGGATATTTCTTCGGCGGCCTCGGGACACTGGACTATGGGAAGGCCGGTGTTGATGCTGTTTCGAAAGAATATCCGTGCGAAGGTTTTTGCGATGACGCAGGAGATGCCGAGGCCGCTAATGCAGAGGGGTGCATGCTCCCTGGAGGAGCCGCAGCCGAAATTGGCGCCTGCGACGATGACGTCACCATGCTTGACGAGGTCGGCGAATCCGGGGCGAATTGGGGCCATGCAATAGTGGGCGAGCGCTGAGGAGTCGGTGGTAGCCAGCGCGGTTGCGGGTATGATTTCGTCGGTGTTGACGTCGTCGCCGAATTTCCACGCTCTTGCCAATGCGCTAGCCTCTACTTGCGCTTTTTGGGCTGGTACGTATGTGTTTCGAACCCCTTCGGCTTTTCGTAGTTCTTGGTTTCGGGCACGTCGGGGTATTTGGTGGACTCGAAGCCTTTGGGCTTTCGTTCAGCATAGCGCTCTCCGGTGCCGGGCTCCAGGTCGGGGTCGAGGGACTCGTCGGGGTTAAGGTCACCGGCGACTTCCCCGTGGGATTTCTTTCCCCGGGCGCGTTTGCGCTCTTGGAGCTTTTTGCGCCGATATTGCTCGAAAGGGTCAGCGGATTCGGACATACACACCTCCCTTCATACCTGGTATGGCTGATTTTAAAGCGATCAGGAGGCTGCGTCAATATGCGTTTATTGGGCTGTGCTCACCGAAATTGGCGCGGGCGTTCGGCAGTGCGGGCGCGAGGCGGGCGTGGAGAGCGATGGAGGAGCTGTGAGCTTGACTGTGATTCGAGGCAGGGAGTATAATTTTCAGGCGTGGCGCCATAGCCAAGTGGACTAAGGCAGAGGATTGCAAATTCTCCATCCCCGGTTCGAATCCGGGTGGCGCCTCTGCGGCCGGGGTTGCGATGGGTGAGGTAAGGTGGACACACTAAGGTGAGGTGTGAGTAGGGATTTGCAGGCAAGCAGCGAGGGTGAGTGGTGGAAAGGTAGACACGTCGGACTTAAAATCCGGCGAGCCGAAAGGCTCATGCGGGTTCGAATCCCGCCTCGCCCACCCAAGAAGATATTTGAAGAATGGCCTTAGGCCTTGGGGGGCGACGTTGGAGGGAAGAGCTGGAGGAGAGGGAGAGGGAGACACTGAGCGGTCCGGAGAGTGTAAGAGAAATGGGCCCGCCCGCCGGCCGGCGGGCGACCGCAAGGGGCGGTGAAAACCAAGAGTCGAGTCAGAGGGGAGTGATTGATCATGGGCATGTTCGCCGAAAGATTTGCGAAGTTTCTCAAGCGGGTGGAAGGGAGCCGAAAGCTTCAGGCGGAGGCGCTGGGGACCTCTGTATCCCAGCTATCAAACATGCTGGCAGGGAGGCAGCTTCCGACAGACAGGAGCCTTTACGGCATCTGCAGGGGATTGAAGCTAAACGATCAGGAGCGTGCGGAGTTTGTGCATCTTGTTTTGCTGGAGCGTGCGAAGGGGATTACGAGGGAGCATTTGCGGAGGCTTGAGGCGACGGTGCTGATGGGAGCGGCGACGCGGAAAGTTGCCGCACCGACGCGAAAGGCTGAAGCGCCGGCGGAGGCTCCCGCTGAGAAGACGCCGCGCGTGCCTGTGGTGAGTCTGAGCGCCGGGAAGGGGGTGGATTTCGGCGAGGAAGGGAGGCCGGTAGGGGTGTCGGAGGGTTACGTCTCGGTGCCGGGACTGGACGACCCGCAAGGGTTTGCGTGCCGGGTGCCGGACGACAGCATGGCGCCGACGTTCCAAAAGGGGGACATTGTCATATTCAGGCCGAGCGAATCAGTGAAGAGCGGGGACTTTTGCTTCGTGCGGAGTGAGGAGGAGGCGGTGTTTCGGCAGGTGTTCTTCGAGGGAGAGGAATTGGGCAAGGCGGAAGAGGTGCGGCTTGCGCCGGTGAACCGCGAGTACCCGGACCGGCACGTGAAGCGTGAGGATGTGATGGGGCTGTGGCGGCTTTTCGGGACGTTCAGGAAGTGGGGGGAGTAAACGGGCAGTAGGTGGAAGTTGGCGGGCAAGGGTGCAAATCAGCAGGTTATCTGTCCCTGACGAGAAGCAGAAGCTTATTGTCCTGTGTAAGCGTGTCGCCGTCAGCTACATTCGCATATGCAAGCAGAAGCTTCAAGTACAGAGACAGGAATTTGACCTCTATGACCTTTCTGTAGGGCTTAGCGGCGGGCGAATCGACCATGTCAACGTATGTATCAGCGTACCTGAAGGCAGCGATGATTGCGGCAAGGATCTGATCAACGGCCGCCCTGAGCGATTTTGTTCCCGTGAGCTCGCACAACTTCATCAATACGATGGCGAAGTCTACTTGTGAATCCAGCCATATCACGGAAGAAGGCATGACTTTGTTCTCAGCAAAGGCCCTGAACTGACCCTGGATTCCCTGCGGGATGAGACCTTCGGGGGTTCTGTTTTCAAGCCAAGCCAGAGCACATCTTTCGGCGGCTTCAACGAAACGGCCGGTGCCGCACCTAATCGCGAGGTCGAGAAAGACATCCATAATGGCGTTGTTGTAGTTGAGCGTGAGGTGTTGGCGAGCTCGGGTTGTGAAGCTGTAAATTCCATAAAAGAGGCCCTTGTCGTCTCGAAGAAGGTCGGTTACGGAGTCGCACCATTTGACAAGGGCGTTGCCGATGGTTTGGTCGTGGGTTGCGGCGAAGAGGCCGATGAGGCCGAAGCAGAGGTTGGTGTTCTGCTTGAAGGTAACGGCGAGGTCAAGTGTGAGGCCAGTTCTGAGTTTCATGAGGAAGCCGAGGAGAGGCTTCCAGGCTCTCTTTGGAAGGAGAAAGGGAAACAAGCCTGTGGACTCGAATTGACGGCACGCTATCCAGGGCTGCGCCAGATGGCGGGCGAGTTGTATGTAGCGTGAATCATCGGAGTAGGCAGCCATTTGCACTGCTTCTTCAATGAAGATACCAGCGGCCTGCCCGAAGCTGAGAGGGAGCGCGACGTGGAGTGCAGGAACATAGAGGAAATTGGGAAGGCCCCTGCCGGCAATTAGCCTGTCGCGTTCGAGATGCGAGTAGAAGGCGGAGATGCTATCAAGGTATCGCTCGAGGCCTGTCAACATGTACATGAGGTCGAGGCCAACGATCAGGTCTGAGATGTCGCGGTAATCAACAACGTCAGGATGGAAAGGGGTTGATTTCACCGAGGAGGCGAATATCCCTGATGGGCGCTGCAGTAATTGGATGTAGAGGTCCATCTGATGGCACGCCCAGTCCTTTAGCTGGTTGTCTTGGAGGTATTCTCCGGACCAGTAGAGGAAAGGAACGACGTCGCCTATGTCGCCGCCGATGATCTTCGGGGGGCATTCATGTGTGTCTACATTTGAGTAATATGAGATCAGGCCGGAGGGGGTGATGCAGTGGAGAGTTATGTACTGGCAGATGTCAGCGATTTGGCGGCGCAGATTCTGTTGGGTTAGCTGCATCGGCTCTAAGCCGCTGCGGGGGGATGGTTAGTTGTCAAATCCGCCTTCGTATTTTCGGACTTTTCCTGAGGCCATCTTGCGAATGAAGCGGGGGCAGCGAAAGAAAAGCCATGCCAGGATCCTCTTTGCGAACAACTTCGGATCGACGCGGGTTGCCGAGGGCTCCTGAAATTCATAGCGGTCATAGGTGTAGAGTCTGCCGCGCTCGACAGGGACTCTGCGCGGCACGGGCCTGGGTGTGTAGTCGTAGTATCCAAGAGAGATGAGTGCGACCGGGTCGTAGTGCGACGGGATGTTAAAGAAGTGGCGAAGTTCGCTGCGACGGGGGAGTTGGTTCACCCAGCAGGTCCCGAGGCCAAGCTCATGGGCGCGAAGGAGGAGATTCTGGATCGCCGCGCTGGCGCTCTGAATGAAGTCCCTGTACTCAAGGTTGACGGTGGTGTTTCTGTAGAGAACGAGGACGGCCATGGGTGCACCGGCGATGAAGCTGGAAGTCCCGAGTTGGACGAGTTTTTTCAGCGTGCTCTCGTCTTTGATCACGATGAAGCGCCAGTCTTGGCTGTTGCTGGCCGATGGTGCCCAGGTCGCGGCTTCCAGAAGCTGTTTGACGACGTCGTCTGAGACGGGACGGTGGGAGTACTTGCGAACGCTTCTTCGATTCCTGATTGCATCCATGAGTTCCATATGGCCAGGTCCTTGCTCAGGAGCGCTAAAGGGCTTGATCTGCGCGAGGGGCCGCAGAAGGGAAGCGCTGTCGTTCAGGAGTACGTGCGGCGCTGAGGGCATTTCCCCTTCTTGGATTGTGGGCTGCCTCACCGGCGAATTATGTTTCGACTGGTGTCGGCGCAGCAGCTGCCGCTAAACCCACAGTCTAGTGCGCTTGAACGAACTGTCAATGGCCAGCCTGAGATTGCGGTTACGGTCTCCGGTTGCGCCAGGCTGCGACAAAGAAGGTTTCGGCGGGGTCTCCGCGCGAGCGCAGGGCTTGACTGGTGAGGGAAGGGGTAAGTATGATGCGGTGTCAACGGGGACCACCCAAGCGAGTCAGGTGAAAAAAGTGAAGGTCATCCTTGTTTTTCCTCCGGCGGCTGATCCGTCTCTTCCGTATGCTTCCCTGCCCTACCTGGCGGCCAGTCTGAGGGGGCGGGGTTGCGAGGAGGTGGCGCAGAAGGATCTGAATTTGGAGACTTTCCTTCATCTTCTGACGGCGGATGAGCTGCGGAGGGCTGCGGGTGATGCGGAGGCGGCGCTGGCCAGCGGGGGCTTGAGCGAGGGAAAAGCGGTCGAGAGCCGGAAGGCGCTGGCGGATGCGGAGTCAACAATTGCAGGCATCGCGGAGGCGATTTCGATATTGAGGGATCCGGTGCGGTTCTACGAGCCGGAGGCGCTGCTTTATGCGAAGCGTGCTTTTAATTCGGCGTGCAGGCTGCTTTCGGCGGGTTTTGAACACTTCTCTTTTGGGAAGTACTCGTACTCGAGGCACGAGCTTCGGTCGGCGGAGGAGGTGGGGAGGGCTGCGGAGGAGGAAGGGGAGAATCCCGTGGTTCGCTTTTTCCGGGAGAAGGGGGTGCCGGGGATCGCGGCGGAGAAGCCAGATCTTGTGGGAATAACGATACCGTACTTCCAACAGCTCGTGCCGGGATTGATTCTGTCGCGGGCGATAAAGGAGCAGAGCCCTGAGACGTTCGTTTGTTTAGGGGGGCCGATTGTCTCGTGGGGGAAAGAGGCGCTGATGAGATACGGTGTGGACTGGGCTTTGGACGGGTTTTTTGTGGGGGAAGGGGACAGTGCGCTGGCGGTTCTGGTAGAAGAGCTGGGCGGGGCGAGGCGGCTTGACAGGGTGCCGAACTTCGTTCTGCTCGAAGGAGGAAAGGCGCAGGATTTTTCCGCCCCGCCGCGTTGTGAGGACCTTGATTTGCTGCCGACGCCGGCCTACGAGGAGCTTCCGCTGTCCGACTACCTAGCGCCAAAGCGCGTGATATCTCTTTCACTAAGTAAGGGGTGCTACTGGAACCGGTGCAAGTTCTGCAACTACTCTTTCATAAAGCTGGGGCCGTACAGGTTTCGGGATCCGGCGTTGTCGGTGGCTGACGTAGCGGAGATAGTGGAGAGGACGGGTGAAGACGTATTCTGCTTCGAGTCTGACGTTATACATCCGGACGATCTGGCCTCATTTGCGAGGGAGCTGATTTCGGAGGGGGTGCGGATAAAGTGGCACGGGGTGATTCGTTTTGAGGAATCGGTTGATGAGGAGCTTTGCGGGCTTCTGGCTGAGGCGGGATGCGTTAGGCTTTACGCCGGACTTGAGTCGGCGTGCCAGCGACTTCTGGACCTGATGGATAAGGGGACGACGGTGCCGGTGATCGAGGAAGTGCTGAAGGCGTGCGACAAGGGGGGGATCGCCGTCGAGGCGGGGGTTTTCTTCGGATTTCCTACGGAGACGCGTGCGGAGGCGAAGCAGACGGTGGAGTTTTTCAGGAGACACCGGAAGGAGATCGCGAGGTCGGATGCGGGGACGTTCCGGCTGCTTAGAGGGTCGCCGATAAGCGAGGAGCCGAGCAAGTATGGAATAGTGGTGGCTGACGTTTACGAGGAGCGATGGTTTGAGCTGAGTTACGAGCATATGGAGGATCCGGGAAAGGGGTACTCCAAAGAGGCCATGGGTGAGGTCGAACGGCTGTACCCGGCGATCAAGTTGATAGACATTCCGGAAGAGATACTTTTGATAGCGAAGCTGGGAAAGGAGGCGCTGGATGAGTTCGCGCCCGCCTAAGGTTGGGGGTGGCCGGAGTGAGAGGTGGGTGAGCCGGGATGAATTGGAGCGTCTGGCGGGGAAGACGGTGGAGCTTTTGGCCGAGCACTTTTCATCGCTTTCAGAAGGGCCGGTTGCGCCACAGGTTTCTCCGGATGAACTGCGAAGGCTTTTCTCAGGCTCTTTTCCCAGGAAAGGAACGGGAATAGATGCGGTTTTCGAAGAGCTTGCGGAAAAGGTTTTGCGGAACTCGACGAAGGTGGGCTCGAGGCGATTTTTCGGGCTGATGGATCCGCCGCCGCTGCCGGTGGCGATTTTCGCAGACATGGTCACGTCGGGGCTGAATCAGAACCTGGCGAACTGGGCGACGTCTCCGGCGGCGACGTTGGTGGAGCTGCAGGTAGTGAAGTGGTTTTGCGAGCTTGCGGGGCTGGAAGACGGAGGGGGATTGGTGGTTAGCTCGGGGTCGGTTGCGAACCTGCTGGGGCTGAGGCTGGCGCGGAATTGGGCGGTGCCCGGAGCGGCGGAAAACGGATTGGGAGGCCAGGGGCTTGACGTGAGGCCGTGCGTGTACGGGTCGGAACAGTGTCATTCGTCGCTGGAGAAGGCGATGGACGTTCTGGGTTTAGGGAGGGAGAATCTGCGAAGGATAGAAACGGACGATGAGCTGCGGATGCGAGTGGACTGCCTCGAAGAGGCGGCGGCCGAGGACGTAAGGGATGGAAAGCTTCCTGTGTGCGTGGTCGCGACTGCGGGAACGACACTGACGGGGACGATTGATCCGCTCGGGGAGATGGCAGAGGTCTGCCGCAAGCGGGGGCTGTGGTTTCACGTGGATGCTTCGTACGGGGGCGCGGCGCTGCTGTCCGAACAGGGGAGGAGATTGCTCTGGGGGATATCGGAGGCGGATTCGATAAGTATCGATCCGCACAAGTGGCTGTACATTCCGTTTCAGGCGGCTTTGCTTCTGGTGCGCCACAACCACAAGAAGTCGATGGCGTTTGCGAGGAGCACGAGTTACATATACGAGGCGCCGGGCGGCGCGATTAACCTATCGGACTATGGGATACAGGGTTCGAAGCGATTTGATGCGCTTAAGATCTGGCTGGCGATGAAGGCTCTTGGGGGGGAAGGTTACGAGAGACTGATAGACAAGGATGTGGATAACGCGAGATACTTTTACGATTTGCTTCAGGGCTGCGAGTACTTCAAGGCCCGGCAGGAGCCACAACTGGGGCTTGTGCTTTTCCGGTATTTGCCGCAAGGGGTGGAGAAGGGAACGGCGCTGTCGCTGGATGAGGAAGCGTGGGTGGATGAAGCCACGAAGGAGCTTCATCAGTTAATCATGGAATCTGGGAGAGTGTGGTTGGGACTGATAGGGATCAAGGGAAGGGTTTATCTGCAGGCGTACTTCGGGAACTACTTGATGGAACGCGAGGACGTGGACTTTCTGTATTCGGTGCTCGGCGATTTTGCGCGGGACCTGAGATAGGGAAGAGGTCGGGGGCGACGGCAGCGAGGGGGCAAGGAGCTAGAATTCCACAGGGACCTTGGAGATAGTATAGCGGTGCTTTCCAGAGGGAGAAGGTTCGATGTGGTCAGAGATGCGGAATTCAATTTTGAACTCGGGATCGCCGTGTCGGCAGATGTTGTCCCGGAGGAAACGAAGCACGTGGTCACGGCGGAATTCTTTACCCGGAACGATCTTAACGAGAAGGTTTTCGGGGGTTTCCTGAACGATTTGGAACTGTTCGATGCCGCCTGCGTTGGAGAACATTCTGGTGAAGGATTCGCCGTGGAGGATTCGCCCGCCGGGCGTGACTATGGCATCGGAAAGTCTTCCCTCGACGCGCTCTATGAGGGGCGAGCCGCGGCCGCAGGGACAGGTTCGCTCGGAAGGGACGACTACGTCCTCGTTGCGATAGCGGATGAAGGGCATGCCGTAGTTGTTAAGGTTGGTGACGACGACGATGCCGGGCCGGCCGGGGGGGGCGGGGTTTCCGGCGGAGTCCAGGATCTCCAGGAAGACGTTTTCGACCAAGACGTGCAGGCCGCTGTGCGAGTCGCATTCGTGAGCGATATTGCCGACCTCGTGGCAGCCGTAGCGGTTGAAGACAGGACAAGCGAAGGCAGTTTCCATGAGCTTTCTATCAGCATCGGTCAGGGTTTCCGACGAAGACTGGATGGAAAGCGGGCGGAGATCGGAGCGCCCTTCGGAAAGGGCGTAACGGGCGAATAGCACCAAGGAGGAGGTGAACCCAACGAGGAGACGAGGGCTGAAGCGGGCGAGGTTGTCGTAGTGACGAGGGATATCGTCGCGCTTCAGGTTAAAGGTGTCGATCCAGAGCATATTCATGGTGAGGCGATCGCGGATCCGCTGAGGTAATGACATGTGTTGTTTGAGGTCGTACTCCGAACCCCAGAGGAAGGCGAACCTGCTTCCCGGCGTATAGCCGGCCATTACGTAGTTGCGTAGGAGGTCAGCGCGGAGGTGCTGCCAGAAGCTTCGGTCCTGATAGAAGACCAGTGGGTGGCCAGTGGAGCCGCCGGTTTCGTTGGGCTTCATTTTGTGCTTTGAGGAGATCGAGCTGATCATCTCGTCGCCGTGCTGCTGCACTTCCTTCTTCGTGAGGACAGGGAGACGGCGGAAGTCCTCGTAGCCCTTTATATCGTCGGGCCTGACGCCCGCCTCTCTGAATTTTTCCCTGTAGAGTGGAACCGTTTTGAGACTGTGGTCGAGGAGTCGCCGGAGCTTAGACCACTGGAGCTTAAGTAGTTGGTCCCTGTGCCACCACTGGGTTCGGCTGAGATGATGGTAGATGCGGAACTCGCCCGTCCAACGGTAGGCCATGTGGAAGCCCAGCATAGGGAGTATCGAGAACGGGTCGAGACTCATTGGGTGGTCTCCGGCTGTTCGTACGGGAAGTTGGGGCGTGCCTCGGGTCGGTCAAGGCGAAGCCATCTTTCGAGGTCTTCCGTCGTCCATTCTATGGAATGGCGGGAGTACTCGAGCTGACTGCGGCGAGCCTTCCGCAAGTGCCTTACTACAATTGTGAGTTTGCGCTTGAACCTGTTTCCCGACCGGAGGAAGTAATACTCCTTTTGCCAGTGGAAGGCCGCGTGGGGCTCGACGCGTTCGAAGTTATCGTAAAGGTAGAAGGTCAAGGCGCCTGTTGCATGGATCCGGGTTACCTGGATTTCGCTGGGGTGGATAACGAAGGGCAGCCTTGTGACGCGGCTGCCAGCTATGCCGTGAATGTATTCGTAGCCGTCATAGAAAGAGTCGGTCCTTACCAACATCAGTACACTTTCGGAGACGGGCTTTGGAGATACGACTATGCGGTCGCCTTTATCACGGAACGGGATGTCAAGTCGGCCGATCCTTATTTCGCTCTCCGTTTTGGGATGGTCAATGTTTTCCAGGAAGCTATAGTACGAGAGGTCGAGGATGACGAGTTCGTCGAGGGCGAGTTCGCTCCTTATAGTGCCGAGGTCATCGCGCTTTTCGGCGACGAGGCTAGCGGAGTTCTTTTCATCGGTGATGAAGTCGGGTGAGTCGAAGGTATTCATGTTGAGCCCGCCCTTGGTGGGATAGATTTTGCTCATGAAGAGGTCTATGAGTTGGGAATCGGATAAAGAGGCACGAATGCGTTTGCCGAGGCGGCGCTGTAAGAAGTTCAAGCAGTCGCGGTTGATTCCCTGGCAGCAGGCCAGGGTCAGCTCCTCGTCGGTTTCGCGAACGGGAATTACACCGAAACTGTGGGCGACGATTTTTGGAATTCTTGCGAGAAGCTTTGAGTTTGCTGCGGCCTGTCGAAGAGCCTTTAGCAGCTCAATGTTGTTCACCTAAGCCCTCTGTGATGGTCAGTGCAGGTCCAAGATGCATTCGGCGACCTCTCCCCAGTCACGCCCGTCGAATTCGGCGCGGACGGTGGCGATGTAGCGTCCAGCGGGGCAGTCGGCGCCGGGGGTGAGAGTAAAGGTTGCGTGCTGGTTTCCTCTGCCCGGGATACGGAGGGTCCCATCGTCGCCAGCGGGGGCCCAGCCCTCCGGGGGGATGAGCTGGAGGCGGGCCGCCGCGGGGTGAGCCAGGTGGTTGGTCACCGAAACGTCCAGGCTGACGGGCTGTGTGCGGCGTGCGTCACTCAGGTATGGATGAATTGACACCCAGTTGGGGTCTATGCCCCATTCGTAATCGGGCAGTCCGATGAGGTCAATAAGCGCAAGCTCCATGCTCTTGGCCCACTCATAGTATGAGGCGAGCATCCGTTCGTTTACCTCATAGGGTGCGCCGCGTGAGTGAGAGGCCATGATGATGTCGGGCCGCATGGCCGCCATTTTTGCGGCGCTGGGGATGTATCCCTTCCTTATCGAAGCCACGTTGGCCGGGACGAAGGAGCCCTGGAGTTTCCTTCCGCGGACGAGGTTCACGTTGTCACCGCTGAAGAGAACGCGCTTTCCGTCTATCTCGGCCAAGAGACCGGCGGCATAGTACGTGTGGCAGGGGAAGTGGAATGAGATGAAGCGATGGCCGTCCCATTCGAACTCCTCCATCTCACCGAGTACCCTGGTGACCTCGGTCGGATGCGGGCAGAGGCCGGGGAGCTTGTAGCTGCGGGGATTTTCCAGGACATCTGCCACGTGCTGGTCAGCCCAGACCTCGAATGATTCTTTATCGAGAAGCTCTTTGAAGCCGCCGTGGTCGGGATGGTAGTGGGTTGGGTACGCCACGTCGATTCGCCCGAATCCGAATTTGCTTCTGGCCTGTTGGATCATGTCGTCGTTGCCGTAGGAATAATCTATGAGGAAAAGCTTGCCAGTCCCGCCGACGACGCCGAAGGAGGTGTTGCCAAGGTAGATGAGGCTGGGAAGGATGCGCTGCGGGATGGGCTCTCTCAAGTTTACCGTCCGGCGAAGGAGGACGTCATAGGTTTTAGCAATGCGGTCAGATAGTTTGACTATTGCGTGGGCCGGCGAGTGAATGGGCTTTCCGTGTGCAGGCAGCAGGATATCAAGGTTTTGGCGGAGGAGTTTCTGGAGAGATTCGAGCTGAGGTTTAAAGCCCTGGTCCATTCCCATCTCGACGATGCTTCCGTCGGGTCTGCCGGAAAGGATGGGAGTGAGGTAGTTCCAGTGCATGTCGTAATAGGTCATGACTTTGCCGGGGGCAAAGATGAGGTCACCGGAGAAGGCGACTCGGACTCCGGCGATTTCCACGAGATATGAGATGGAGCCGCGGGTGTGGCCTGGGGTTTCCAGGACACGGATTTCGATTCCGCGCCAGCGGAAGACGTCGCCATCGTGGAGGGCGCGGTGGACGGGAATGTCGTATGTAGGGCGTCTGAAGTCTGAATAGAGTCCGTGGTGAGGGAAAATTGGTGCATTGCGCCAGAACCGGCCGGCCTGTTCGAAGAAGGTGCTTTCGGCTGCCGGGACTGCGATGCGGGTGCCGCGCTCCAGAGCGAGACGGTCACCCTGGCAGCAGTCGCGATGGAAGTGTGTGTGAAGGATCCATTCGATGCGGTGAACGCCGATGGATTGGAGACGGTCAAGGGCGAGGCCACTGCCGAAGTCCACGGCAATGGCCGCATCAGCGGCTCTTATGAGGTAGACGTTGCAGGTATCCTCAACTAGAAAGACGCCTGGAGCGGCCTCCTGAAGCTTTTCCATGCCTTCTCCTTTTAGGGTGGTCGGCAGCCCACCGTAGGGCGCGGCAGGACGCGTGAGCCAGCCTAGTTCAGGTGACTCGCAAGTTGGAACCATGCTGCAGCTATTGCGTGATAATCGCTGCTGGGAGCAATTGTACCAATTCTCGTATGGTTTTGTGATAGTGGCGCCAAGCTCGTTTCCCCGAAGTAGAGGGTACGGGGTCACGCAGGGAAGCGATGGGTGGCCCGGACCAGGACGGTTGATGGAGAAGTTGGCTGGGGAGCTTGGTCATCTTTCTGCCGGTTATATGTGAGAAAGCGAGGGCCCAGCATCTTGGGACGACGGCCAAATTGTACCCGCCGCCTCCCACGGCGAGAAGTTTGCCTGAGGCGGATTCAGCCGCAAGCTTTGCGATGAGGCCGACGAGATTTTCGTAGCCGATGGTGGTCAGGTTCATGTGAGAAAGAGGGTCGTCGGTATGGGCGTCGGAGCCGAGCTGGGCGACGATAATATCAGGTTTGTAGGCGTGAACGAAAGCGGCGAGGCGCGAGGCTGCCGCGTGGTATATGTCGTCGCCGGAGCCTGCGGCGAGGGGCATGTTTATGTTGTAACCCAGGCCCGGGCCCTGCCCGGCTTCACGGACAAAGCCGGTGCCGGGGAAGAGCGTCCCGCCGGATTCGTGAACGGATAGGACGAGGACGTCGGGTGAGGAGTAGAATGCCGCCTGGACGCCGTCAGCGTGGTGGGCGTCGATATCAATGTAGGCTACGCGAAGCGCCGCAGCGAGGAGGCGCTTTATGGCGAGGACGACATCGTTGAAGACGCAGAAGCCTGAGGCGGTAGCGGGCATTGCGTGGTGGAATCCGCCGGAGGGGGCGAAGGCGGCTTGACAGCGGCCGTCGAGCAGCGCGTCAAGGGCGGCCATCGTGCCGCCTGCCCTGAGGGCGGAGGCGGTGAAGATCCCTTTGAATGGGATGTTGTCACGGGAATCGAAGCCGTAGTTGGCGGCGAGGGGGTGGCTTCCGGTCTCGTCCATCTGACGGATCACGTCTATGTAATCTCCTGAGTGCCAGAGGAGCAATTCGTCCATTGCTGCTTGCCTTGGGGGAATGACGTCCGCGTCCTCAAGGAGTCCGGCGCTTCGGCAGAGGATGTATGTAAGCTCGAGGCGGGCAGGGTTTAGAGGGTGTTCGCCGGAGAATCTGTACATGGTGAAGCCGGGATCGTGGACGTAGGCCGTCCTCAACGGATTACCTCAGTTTTTTCGTGAGGAAGTAGCTGGTGCACCACATTGATAGCTGCAGGTCCGAGTATCCGGCCTTCTGCAAGGGACCGAGAAAGGACTGCGCCATTCCGTGGCTGATCTCGTCGGAGTAATCAGCCCGGAGCAAGGAGTCAAAGAAGCGCCGGCTGCCTTCGTAGATGGCTGCGCCGAGCCACATGTAACCGTAGCTGGAGGCCAGGAATTCGAGGGAGCGGAGAGTTTCAAGGGCTGAGGCGTGGGTTCTGCCGTGGAGGAAGCCTACCTGGCAGAACTCTCTGGAGACTTCGATGCTGGACAGCACGCCGCATCCGGCGAGCTTTCCAGAGTCGAAGGTGTATAGAGCCTTGCCGCCCGGTTTCGCAAGCCCCGAATAGAAGGCATCGAGGAATGGGAGAGCAGTCCTGCGAGGGAGGCTTTTTATTGCGAGTGAGACATTGTCAAGTTCGACGGGCTGCGCGGAGAGCGAGCCGGGGGATATGGCAGTACCAGCGAGGACGCGGGTGAGACGATGATAGGTGGCTTGGACGGAAAAGCCGCACTTTTCGTAGAAGCCTCTGGCGTAGTTGGTGCCGACGATGATGGCGGGGAGATTGTCTGCGCGGGCGGCTTTTTCGAGGCTGGCGATCATGGCTCTGCCTACGCCCCTGCGCCACTGGCCGGGATGGACAGCGAACTGGCCGATCTTGACGCCGTGAGGTGCGAGCAAGCCGGTGAGATAACCGATGATGCGCCCGTTTTCTACCGCTACGCGACACCAACGACTATCGCGGTCCACAAAATGTTTGACGAAGGTTGCTCCGATTTTCGGGCGGCGGGTTGTTTCGGTGAATGCCTGGGCGGCGACCTGGACCATCCCAGGGATGTCAGGCAACCGAGGTATCCGGACAGAGAAGCGTGAGGGGGTCATCAAGTAATCCTCCTTATGGCGAGAGGCAAATTCAGATGTCATTGATTCGTATCAAGCGTGGGCGTAGAATCCGCTCGAAAGTCTACTGACAGGTTCTTCTAGTTTGCAACGAGTCGAGGGCAACGTGCAAGAGCGAATAGAGAATTTTCAAGAGGAAGAGCGGACGGTGACGCTGCGAGCGGTGATTCTGGGACTTGGGCTGGTGGCCACGATCTCCTTAGTTGCGACGCAAAGCTCTTACGTTTTGCGGTCGTACCGTATGGTGTTCGGCGAGATGCCGATAGCGTTGTTGCTCTTTTTCGGTGTGATTGCGCTGGTGGTGAATACGGCGTTGAAGCTTATCAGGCCGGGGCTGAGGTTGAGGAGCGGGGAGCTTCTGGTGATTTTCATTATGGGTTGGATGGGGGCGCTGATACCGGGCATTGCGATGATGAGCACTTTCCTGGGAACGATTGCGAGCCCTTACTACTTCGCGTCGCCGCAGAATGCGTGGCGGGAATACCTTCTGGACTACATACCGAAGTGGCTGGTTCCGTCGGACGAGACGGGAGCGGTGACGTGGTTCTACAACTCGCTTCCGCAGGGGGAGAGAATTCCGTGGGGTGTGTGGGTTGGTCCTCTTTTCTGGTGGTCGTCGCTGATCCTGGCGTTGCTAGTGGTATGCACGTCTGTGATAGCGATTCTGAGGAAGCAGTGGGTGGAAAACGAGCGAATAGTGTTTCCGCTGGCTGAGGTGCCGCAGGAGCTGATTTCGGGGGTTGAGGGACCTGGGCTGGTTCCGGGATTTATGAAGTCGAAGGTGTTCTGGTTTGGGTTTGGGATACCGTTCTGCATTATCCTGTGGAACATAGCGGGGTACTTCAACCCGTCGGTTCCCAGGGTGGTGCTGAAGCTAGGGACGGGGCAGTTCAAGCTGGGGCACGATTTTCCGGAGTTCCGGACACCGATAAGCCTTGTACTGATCGGGTTTGCGTATCTAGCGAACACGCGGGTGCTTCTAAGCGTGTGGTTATTCCACGTGCTGGCGGTGCTGCAAATAGGATTTTCGAACAAGGTGGGATTCCGCCTGGGGGAATCGGATCCGTTCGTGATGGGGGATGCGGCGGTTGCGTGGCAATGCACGGGTGGGATGATTGCATTCGTGCTGTGGGGGCTGTGGCGGGCGAGGAGGCACCTGCGGGGGGTTTTTGCCAAAGCCCTGTTCGATTCGGGGGAGGTGGATGACAGCAACGAGATGATGAGCTATCGGCTGGCCGTATTCGGGCTGGTGGCGGGGTCGGGCTATTTGATGATGATGATGTACAAAGCGGGGATGTCGCTGACGACGGTGGTAGTGTATTTTTCGCTGGCAGCGATGATGTTCATCGGGATCGTGAGGGTAATATCGGAGACGGGGATCGTTTACATACGGCCGCCGATGGTTGCGCAGACTTTCGTGCCGCACGTGCTCGGTTCGGCGTACATGTCGCCGGCGAGCCTGGGGGCGGTGGGCATATCTTACGCGATGGTGTTTGACAACCGAGCGTTTGTAATGTCAGCAATAGCGACGGCTGGAAAGCTTATTACTGCGCTGAAGCGAAAAAGGGGGGCGTTCACGTGGCTTATACTGGCAGCAGTGATGTTCGGTTTTCTCCTGTCAAGTCTGTACACGATTTATCTGGGTTACAGGCACGGGGCGGCGAATTTTGCGGTGTGGAATTTCCAGGGGGGTGACCGGATACTGGATACGGTTGTGAAGAAGATGCGAAATCCGTTCCCTCCCGATCGAACGAGGATGACGATGTTCGGGATCGGGGCGGGGTTCGTTACGGTGCTTTCGTTTGCCGCGTGGCGACTGCCGTGGTGGCCCCTGCAGCCGATAGGTTTTATGATCTCGAACGTGGGGTCGATCAGGCGAAGTGCGCTGTCAATATTCATGGTATGGCTTGCGAAGACGGTGATTCTGAAGGTGGGAGGGGTGCAGGGATACCGGCGAGCACGTCCATTTTTCATCGGGCTGTTAGTGGGGTACGTTGCGGGGGTAGGGATATCGTTTCTGGTGGACGTGATCTGGTTTCCCGGGAACGGGCACGACTTCTGGTACTTGCTGTAGCGGGTTAGTGCTGGAGTGCCTGGTAGAGGATGGCGCCCTCGGTTTGTTTGGGAACCGGCCAGTCCATTATTCGACAGATTGTGGGGACCATGTCCACAAGCCAGCAGGTTCGCTGGAGGGTAACTCCGCTCCTCACGCCAGGGCCCGCCATCGCGAAGACGGCGTGTTGGGAGCCATCGCCGAGCTTGGCGGTGGGAAGCTGATTGCCGTGCTCGTCGGCGAAATCGGGCCTCAGGGCAAAGACGACATCACCGACACCAGGCCCGTAGAGTCCGAGTATTCGAGCATCTTCCTTTTTGAGAGCGAGGGCGACGGGCTTGAGGCCGGTTTCGGGGTCGGTGTAGTCGTAGAAGATTCTTATGATCTCATCTCGAACAGCCTCGTATTGCTCGCCGGGCTCGACGATACCGTGAGGATCGCGGCCCTTGAGGTTGACGTAGACGTATGCGGCGCGCTGGCAGATAGCCTTCGTCCTGCTCCAATCTATCTCGAAGCCGCCGGGCCATTTGTCGCGGGGCTTGTCCGAAAATGCGAGGAGGCCGGCGCGCGCAAGTATCTCTCCACCGGCTCCGTGCGGATTGCCGAAGTCCTCGGTGACGTGAACCCTGGTGGTGGAGCCGTGATCGGAGACGACGATGTAGAGAGTATCATCGCCGGCAGCCTCCATCAGCTTTCCAAGGACGTGGTCGGAGGCCTTGTAGGCTCTCATGAGGTAATGGTTGCAGATGTCGAATTTTTCCGCGCCAGAGCCGAGCTTGTCGGCGCCGTGCATGAAGATGTGATTGGCGAAGTCAACGGCGTGGACGTGCATGAAGAGCCCGTCCCACGGGTATTTCCGGAGCAAGTATGCGGCGGCGCGTGCGTACCAGTCGTGCATTTCCTCTTCGAGGGTGATGTAGGTTTCGTAGTCGGTGAGGCCGCGGCGGGAGGCGCCGGCGGAGGTTGCGGCGATGGGTGGGCCGCAGTTTTCGACGATTTCTCTGTCGAGGCCGGGTGGATGTGCCCAGCCGGAGGTTCTGGTGGTGCGGATCCAGAAGAGTTCGAAGCGACGGCCGTCGGCTGACAGTTCCACGAGCTTGAGTTTGTATGCGACTTCGGCTTTACCCTGGCCGGGGACATCGAAGGTGTCGAATATCCAGTCGGTCATCTTGCCGGATTCGAGGCGCACGAGAGGCGAGGAGGCGTCACGGGCGGTGGTGAAGACGGCCTGATCGTAGCCACTGCCTGTAGAAGCCGTGATAAGAACGTACCTGCGCTCCTTTGATCCGAGAAGCTGTCTGCGGTCGTCGGCCAAAGGCATATCGAGGGCGATCTGAAGAGGGGGGAGTTGCGAGTTGGGGAGGTTTTTCCAGGCTTCAGCTTTGTCCGGGTGAACTTTGAAGGGGCCGTCGCGGTCGTCGGTGGAGAAGGAGCTTTCGTGAGCGACGGATCTGCCGACGCAGAGCCCTTCACCATCAATCTGAATGCCGGCCTTTACGCGAGGAGGCCAGCTCGACGGCCAGTTGAAAACGATGGGTTTCTTGCCGATGCGCTCCATTGCCTCCCATACGTACTCGGCACGGACTTGTCTGGAGTCAAATGCGGACGAGAGTTGGTCGAGCTCGTCACCTTCGTGGTGCATCCAGAAACAGGTCAGGCCGTGCGTTCCGGGCCAGGCGCCGGTGGCGAGGGTGGTCCAGTTCGGTGGAGTTATGGTCGGGTATGGGGCGAGGCAGTTGACGGCGAAGACGCCGCGTTGCATCAATGCGGTTATGTTAGGAAGCTCGGCTCGGTATCTGTGAATCATTTCGGGATGAGCGCCGTCCCATCCGAGGACGACGACCTTTTTCGGCTTTGACGACATGACGCTTCTCCTCCAAGTGCGCGCGGCGGCGTTGTGCTGCTAGGGGATCGGAAGGCGAGTGCCCTCAGGCCATGGGATCTCTCGCCCTTCGGGTGTGAGCCTTACGGAGCCAAATACGACGCAGGCGACTACTCTGTTCGGGGCCAGGGGGGTGCGGAGTGTAAGGGTGTGCCGGTCAAGGGACAGCCTTGTGATTGTCCCGAGAGCGATATCCTCGCCTGTGGCGTTTCTGAGTGAGACGAGGCGGTTAATGACGTCGGGTTCGGTGGAGTGGTCAATTAGACCGCGCGCTCTAACGGGGACATCGTCCCAGCAGATTTCGATCTCGTGGGATGAGGCGAAGTATCGGTGGAAGAGGCTCTCGCGGTAGTCCGTCCTGTCTTCCCTGGTTTTTTCGACGCAGGCGGGAGAAGGAGAGGTTTCCACTACTTCGGGCCAGCTAGCTCCGCGGTAAGCATCGAGTATGTGCTGGAGTTCGTCGGCCCTCTGGACGGCTACGACGAATTCGGGCTGAAGGGAGTCTATGATGTGCCAGAAGAGTGCCCGGGCAGACTCGCCAAGAACAAAGCCTGGGGTGTCTATGAGCACCTGGTCGGCGGTGATGGCGGCGCGGCCGGATATCCTGAGCGTGCCGAGCGCGGTGGGAAGCAGATGGTAGTGGGGTGAAGTTGAGCCGACGAAGTACATGGCCTGGGGCTCAAGATCCAACCAGGAGGTGAAGTCCTCGTTGAGACGAGCCCAGCCGATGGTAGTTGGCGGGCCTATGTGCGACTGGCCAACATCAGCATCGACCACGGCGACGGAAGAGGATCGGGCGAGATGCTTTCCGACCTCTTCGAGGAGGATGGTTTTTCCCGTATCGCACTGGCCGAGAAACAGGATCTTTGTGCGGCCGGCTCTGGAAAGAAGCTCGAGGAGATGTGAGTCCGCCAAGATGTTACCCCTCGGAATGACTTAAGGTGCAGAAATTAGCATGATACATTCTGCCGGAGGGAGCATCAAGAGGATGACCGTTTGGAAGGGGAGGTGTGCGGCAGAGAATAGGAAGGACGGAGGGCAGGATGGAGAGGATAGGAGTTGAACCGTTCAAGGAAGGAAGCATGCACGTAAAGGTGGCGGCGGGGAAGGTTCCGCGCGGGATCGCTTCGCGATGGCCGGGGACGCAGGCGCCCTGCTGGGACGGTGTCTACGCGCGAGCGCTTACGACGCTGTGCGGGCTCCTTCCGCGGCTCATCGGCGCGCAGTGCCTACGCGCCCGGGCTCGAAGAGATCCAAACGGCACTATCCCACACCGGGGGAGACGAGGGCCCGCCCGTCCCTTGCTCCGCGCGGGTGGATGAGGGGGAGGTCTATTCCTCTATGCTGATGGCCTCGACGGGGCAGTTTTCGGCGGCCTCGGCGGCGGAATCCTCGTGTTCCGGTGGAACAGTGCCCACCTTTACCTGAGCGACGTCGCCAGGGAGCTCGAAGACCTCCGGGCACGTGTCAACACAGAGTCCGCAACCGGTGCAGAGGTCTTCATCAACTTTTGCCTTCATCTTTGCCATCCCTCCTCTACCAAGTGTGGAGTAACGACCATTGACGGCCGTCGTCGAAAGTTGCCCGTGCCGGGAGCACGGTCGGACGACCATCGGAGGCCGCCGCTCGTATAGCGGCATACAACTATGGCCAAAAAACCGGGCAAGTCAAGGGTTAAACTGAAAATATCTGAGGTATGAGGGTAAGCGGGACGGGTTGACAAAGTGTGCGGATGCGGATAGGCTTTTTTTGACACGCCTGGTTCAGGGGCCGCGGAGCCAGGCGTCTCAAAAGAGCGGGAGCAAGAAGGGCTTTGGAGGAGGACGCGCCAGAGAAGCAGGGCGGTAGTGACGAGGGAGCTTTGTGCCGAGAGCGGGACTCGAACCCGCATGAGCCAAAAGGCTCACTAGGCCCTCAACCTAGCGCGTCTGCCAAATTCCGCCATCTCGGCGTGCGCGTCCGGGGATTTGATACATCCACAGCGATGATACAACACCGAGAAGGGGTAGTCAAGAGAAGCGCCGGAGGGGAGAAGGTTAGCGTCAAGATGAGGCGAGGATGCACATAATAGGGCCGTTCGTATTCGGAGTTTCGTTCCTGCTCTGCCTGGGGCTGCTGCCGCTGGCACGGCTGATTGCGGTGAAGCTGGGGCTGGTTGACATGCCGGGGGAAAGGAAGATCCACACTGATCCCATTCCGTACGGAGGCGGGGTGGCCGTGCTGCTGGCTTGTCTTGTGACGGTGGGGATGGGTCTACTGGGAGTGTGGCTGTTTGAGCGAAGCGAGGCGGCGTGGATGCCGGAGGGTGCGAGGAAGGTTATTCAGGACCATATGGAGGGGGCGCTTTCCCGCCTGAAGATGATCCTGGCGATCTTCGGAGGTGGAGTTCTGGTGGCGCTGCTTGGAATGGTGGATGACATTAAGAGTGTGTCGTACCGGGTGAAGTTCGGGGTGGAGGCGATAGCGGGGCTTTTGCTTTTCCTGGCGGGTGTGAAGCTGACGATCTTCATTGACAACCCGTTTGTATCGTGCGTTGCCACGGTGTTGTGGGTGGTGGCTTTGACGAATGCGTTCAATCTGCTGGACAACATGGACGGACTTTCGGCAGGGGTGGCGATTATAGCGGGGTGTCTTCTTCTTGCAGTGACGCTGCAAACGCAACAGGTGTTTGTGGCAGCGCTGATGCTGGCTGTGATGGGAGCGCTGGGGGCGTTTCTGATATTCAATTTTCCTCCGGCGACGGTGTTTCTAGGCGACGCGGGGAGCCTGTTTGTGGGGTATATGATGGCGGCGCTAACGACGGTGGCAACTTTTTACCAGTATCATGGCAGGGGTGCGGGGTTTTCGGTGGTGATGCCGGTGCTGATTCTCGCGGTCCCAATTTATGACACGGCGTCGGTGATAATAATCAGGCTGAGGGAGGGCAGGCCTGTTTTCGAAGGGGATACGAACCATTTTTCGCACCGGCTGGTGGCGCTGGGCATGACGAAGCGACAAGCAGTCATGACGATATACCTGGCCACGCTGGCGGTGGGGCTTGCGGCGATATTGCTGCCGGTGCTGCCGCTGTGGGGGGCGGTTGTGGTTGGTTTGCAGGCGCTAGCTATCGTGGCGGTCATCGTGCTTTTGGAAGTGGCGGGAAGAAAGAAGCTGGCTTGAACGGAACTTGGCGTGGCAAAATCCTGCGCGGGATCAGGTTGTGCGCTTTGGTTCTGATCCTTTCTTCGGCTCTTCTTCCGGTTTTCACGGGCGGGATTCTGACGCGGTTCGGGACAGCTCAAATTTCCATCGTTACGCTATGGGCGGGGGCGTTGGTGGGAGGCTTGTATGTTGCATGCGGGGGCGAAATACGTATTCCGCCCAAGGGGCTATTGGTCGGTGGCGTATTGTTTTTGATCGCAGTCGGGGCGGGGATGTGGCGTGCGGAGCATAAGCTGGGCGGGCTGCTGACGGGGGTGCAATGGGTAAGCCAGGTGGTGATGCTCTTTGCTCTGGTTGCTCTTGCCTGGGAGGAAGATCTGCAAAGGCTGCTGTTGGCGATGGTAGGGGCGACGGTTTTTGCGGCGGCGGTTCACGCGATACATCAGTACTACTTCGGACTGCCGCTGGTGAGACGGTTGGTGGAGTCGGATCCGGAAGCGTATCGACAGATTCCCGAGTCACTGGGTCTGGCGTTGCAGCGGCGTGCGGTGCTTACGCGACGAGCATTCGGGACGTTCATAACGCCGAACTCGCTGGGGGCGCTGATGCTGGTTGGGCTGCCTCTTTCGGCGTGCTGTCTATGGGGTGCGCTCAAGCGGCGGATGAGGCGCGCGGGAATATTGGCGTGCGCGATCATTACGCTGGCTACGGCGGTTGCACTGGTGCTGAGCAAGTCGAAAGGGGCGTGGGTGGCCGGGCTCATTTCCGCTGGTGCTGTTGGGATGTGGACACTTCGGGCGAGACGGAAAAGGGCAAAGCTGTGGTTCAGCTTGGCGCTGTGCGGCGTGTTGGTAGTGCTAGTAGCTGCTGCGCTTACCGGGCGGGCCGGGCTGCCCACGGTGAGGCAATTTGGGAGCTCCTTTCTGGTGAGGGTCGATTACTGGCGAGGAGCGTGGGCTCTCATACGAGAAAGCGTGTTCGGTGGGCACGGTGTTGACTCTTTTGGCAGCCTTTATCCCGGGGTGAAGCTGGCGCGCGCCCATGAGACGCTGGCAGCACACAATGATTTCCTGCAGATGTGGGCCGAGGTGGGGTTTTTGGGACTGGCGGGTTTTGTGGTGATGTGGGCGGCTGCCTTTGCGGGACTCAGACGGGAGGGAAGGGGCTTTGGGGGAACGAGGTTCCCGATCGTTCCTTCGCTTCTGGTGCTGGCAGGTCTGGCGGCGGGATGCGCGGCGGAAGGCCGGGCGGAGCTTTTGGTTTTCGTGGGGGCGCTATGGCTGCCGGCAACGTACGCTCTCTGGAAGGCGAAGCCGGCCAGAGGCATCGCAGGAGTGGGGCTTGCAGCAGCGATGCTGGGATATCTTATCCACTCTACGGTAGACATGAACGCCTACATTCCGGGGGGTGCTCAGCCCGCGTGGTTGGTGGCTGGAATAGCGGTTCTAGCGGGGGGGAACGGCAAGATCACACGGGCAGAGGGCATCGCGAGGAAAGGATGGACGGCATTTGGCCTTGCAGTGGCGGTCGTCGGGGCGGCATTTATTTGGCGGCTTGAATTGGAGTCACTGCTGGCAGCCAGACGAATCGAAGCGGCTGAGAAGCACCGCGCCGCAGCCGGTCCGGGTCAAGAGGAAAAGGTGAGGGCATCATACGAAGCCATGTACGAGTTGGAGAAGGCTGCGGAGATGCTCGGCATCCACGACGGTGTGCAGGGGAAACTCGGAGGGGTGTACGCGTTTCTGTACGGGGCCGGCGAAGAGTTCATCGGGGAAAGCAGGACTTTCGATCTCGCTGTTGAGGCGTACGGCAAGGCTGCGGAGCTCAATCCGAGCACGCCGGTTTACTATGCAGCGCTGGGAGGGTTTTTGGGTGTCGCTGCTCGAGCGATTCCCGGACGGTGGAAGGAGGCGGTGCGGCTTTGGTCGGAAGCTGTGGCGCGATACCCGACTAACCCGCGCTACAGGCTGAACCTTGCCCAGGCACTTCGGGAGACGGGGGAGCGGGAGAGAGCAGCTTTGGAGTATGCGAAGGCGCTAGAGCTGGACAGGGAGGTGCAAAACGAGTGGCTGTTGCTTTCGGACGGGGAAAGAAGGGAGGCTGAGGGAGCTATGGGAGAGGCAGCTAGCCGATAGCGATCATTTTCTCTATGGGCTCCCGAGCGCGACGGATAATGTCGGGAGGCAGCTCCACGGGGTGCTGCATGTCTTCAAGAGCCCATAGAAGTTTCTGAAGCGTGTTGAGCTTCATGTTGGGGCAATCGGCAAGAGGGGAGGCGGGGAAGAATTTTTTGCCCGGGGATTCTTTTCGGAGCCTGTGGAGCAATCCTATCTCGGTGCCGATGATGAATTCACCTGCGTCGAGCTGCGCTGCGAGCCTTACCATGCCGGAGGTGCTGGCGACGTGGTCAGCCATGTCAACAACTTCGCGGACGCATTCGGGATGAACGATGACGACAGCCTCCGGGTGCTCGCGGCGAAGCCTTTCTATGCTTTCAGGAAGTATCCTGTGGTGCGTGGGACAGTAGCCATCCCAGAGGATCAGGCGACGGCCCGACTGGCGCGAGGCGTAATCACCGAGGCTCTTGTCAGGGATGAAGATGATTTCACATTCGGAGGGAACGGAGGAGACGACCTTTACAGCATTCGCCGAGGTGCAGCAGATGTCAGAAAGGGCTTTGATTTCGGCGGAGGAGTTGACGTAGCAGACGACGGTGGCATGAGGATGCTTTTGTTTGAGTTCAGAGAGTTCCCGGGGAGTGATCATGTTGGCGAGGGGACAGCCAGCGTTGGGGTCGGGTACGACGACCTTTTTTTCGGGGGAGAGTATTTTGGCAGTTTCGGCCATGAAGTTGACGCCGCAGAAGAGTATGACATCGGCGTGGGTCCGTGCGGCGATGCGCGAAAGCTCCAGGGAGTCTCCGGTGAAGTCGGCTATATCCTGGATCTCTCCGCGCTGGTAGTTGTGAGCCACGATGATGGCATTGTGGAGGTTCGTGAGGCGGGAGATCTTTGCGGCAACGGTTTCGTCCGGTGAGGTCATTTTGGGTTCCTCGGGTCAAGGCGATCAATTATAGCACCGCCCTACCCCATCGCAACGGTTGACAGTTTTGCGGCGGACTGTCAGAATGCGATAGGAGAACCGGTTTGCAAAAGGAGTTTGATCATGAAGAAACATAAGGTCGCTGGAGCCGGCGTGCAGACGGTGCTGCTGTTTTTTCTGTGTGCAGGGGCATGTTTTGGCTGGGGAGACCAGGCACACGTGGCGACGACGCGCGCAGCCTGCAAAGCGCTACCGGGGGAGTTGGGTACGCTATTTCGCACGAATGAAGATTTCCTAGCTTACCATTCTCTTGACCCGGACATCCGGGCGAACAAGGAAAAGGCGCTGCCTCCGGAAGAGCGCCTGGAGAGGCCGGGGCACTATATAGACATTGACCTTTACGGCAGGTTTCCATTTGGAGGGGTTCCGGATTCCTACGAGGAAGCCGTGCGGCGATACGGAAAGGAGGCGGTCTGGAGCTGGGGGGTGCTGCCGTGGAGGGTGGAAGAGTACTCTGAGAGAATGGTGAAGGCAATGAGGGCAGGCGAGTGGGAAAGCGCCCTGTTGGCGGGTGCGAACCTGTCGCACTACGTTGCGGACGCGCACGTGCCGTTCCACTACACGTACAATTACAACGGGCAGTTCACGGGCAATTTCGGGATACATGCCAGGTTCGACGTGGAGCTGGCCAAGCGGGTTTTGAAGAAGCGGCGGCTGGGTGCATCACTAGCTGAGGACGACCTCAACGAAGGCGAACCGGCGCAGTTCATTTTCAGGATAGTGCCCGAGGCGTACGTATGGATTGACAACATTCTGCTGGCGGATATGAGGGCAAGGGAAGCCGCGGGCGATTACGGTGAGGAATATTACAGGCGGATGGAGGAACTGGTGGGCGATATTGCGTACGAGCGGATGAACGCGGCTGCGAGCCGGATAGCGGCGATGTGGTTGAAGGCATGGGAGAAAGCGGGGAAGCCGAAGCCGCCGGCGGATCTGGAGCTTCGTGCGGAGCTGGTGCACTCCTATTCGGATTAGGCAGCCTTAGCTCGGCGGATCGGTGTTTCTCAGACACGCCTTGCGACGAAGAGGCCTAACTCGAAGAGTACAATTATGGGGAAGGCGAGGAAGACCTGGGTTATGACGTCAGGCGGGGTGAGGACGGCGGCGAGGATAAAGGAGGCGAGGTAGGCGATTTTGCGCTGGCTGGCCATTTCTTCGGGCTCGATCACGCCGATCTTGGCGAGGAAGACCATGATTATGGGAAGCTGGAAGGTGCCGCCCATTACGAGACACATGACGAGGAAGAATGCGACGTATTCGCTGATTCTCATTCTGGGGTCTATGAGCTGCCAGGGGCCGACTTTGAATAGGAAGACCAAGCCGTATCGGGAGACAAGGAAGTAGAAGAAGGCGGTGCCCGTGACGAAGAGAAAACCACTGACGGGGGCGAAGGCTGTCACATACCTGCGTTCGTGTGAATATAGACCTGCGCCGACGAACTTCCAGATCTGGTATATGACGAAGGGTGAGGAAAGGAAGAGAGCTGCGACGAGGGATACTTTGATGTAGGTGAGGAAGCCTTCGGTCGGGGATGTGATCTGGAAGGGACGCGGGGTGGCGGCTCGAGCAAGCCCGCGGGCAAGCTCTTTCAGCTCCGCGGGGAGTGGTTCGAGAGATTCGACTCTGGCCAGGAGTTCATCGAGGGGAAGTTTTCTGAGTCTCAGTCTAGTGATGATGTTTTCGGCTGCCCGGTTTAGTTCGGGAGAGGCGGCGTCGTTCTGGTTAAGGGTATCGGGGAACTCCTCCAGCGATAGGCGCCGGCGGCGAGCGTCCTTTGCCAGCGAAGAAAGCTCCTGGCGGAGTTCAGGTGAAAGGGAAGGATCATTTTCGACTTCGTGAAGGAAGGCGTCATAGTTAAAAGGAGCCTGGCGGGCCCGCTCCATGGAGGTGCGGGCACCGAGGGCGTGAATGAGGGGAGCGCTGGCGAAGCTTACGATGTACTTTCCGAGAAAGAAGATGCAGATGAGGAAGGCGACGACGATTGCGATGAGGGACTTTATGAGGCGGAGCCTCAGTTCCTCAAGATGTTCGCCGAAGGTCATTCGCACTTCTTCCATATTGCAGCACCAATGGAAGGATCAGGGGGAGAATTGCCGGGAGAAGAATATGCGTGAGGCTATTCCTGCTTTTCCTGTTCTCCACTCTTGGGGGAGGCCGGCTCGGCCACGGTGGAAACGAACCTCATTCTGAGTTCGTAGAGGGCGCTTTCGATGAACTGTTCTTCGCCTTCGTCGAGGTTGCCCTTGGTTTTCTCCTTGAGGATCTGGAGGAGATCGATGAGATGCTGGGCGGTTTTGAGATCCTTAGTCTGCTTACCGGTGACGGGATTTTTTACTGCGCCGAGGCTGACAAGAGCATCGGCGACAATGCCGCTGACGAGCATATTTAGAGAAGGTGGTGGGAGTTGTGTGGGGGGAGCTTCTTGCTGCGGCTGCTTCCGGGAGGCCTTTTCAGAGCGGGCCCGCTGCTTCCACTCCTCGTCTACCTTTTTCTGGAACTTCCCGGAGCTATCGTGAGCGACCATTTAGTCCCTCCTCGGCGTGCGTATGGCAGCCGCGACGAACTCCCTGAAGAGCGGGTGTGCGGCGATGGGTTTGGATTTGAACTCCGGGTGAAACTGTACGGCGACGAACCAGGGGTGGTCTTTGACTTCAAGCATTTCGACCAGTTCGCCGTCAGGAGAGAGGCCGGAAAAGACAACGCCGTGCTCTTCAAATATGCGGCGGTAGTCGTTATTGAACTCGTATCGGTGCCTGTGGCGCTCGGAGATTTGGGAGGTGCCGTAAGCGAGGGATGCTTTCGTATCGGGCGTTATGAGGCAGGGGTATGCGCCGAGGCGCATGGTGCCACCCTTCTGCCTTACGGAGCGTTGGTCAGGAAGGAGGCAGATGACCGGGTGGGGCGTGTCGGGGTCGAACTCTACGGAGTTGGCGTTTTCCAGGCAACATACGTTGCGAGCGAACTCTATGGCCGCGCATTGGATGCCGAGGCAAAGTCCAAACATGGGGATTTTTGCCGTGCGGGCATACTTTATTGCGGCGATTTTGCCCTCTATTCCTCTGTATCCGAAGCCGCCTGGAACGAGTATTCCCTGAACGCCGCGCAGGATTTCGGCGGGGTCACTTTTCTGGAGCTCTTCTGCCTCTACCTTTCTGACAAGGACCTTTGCGCTGTTAGCGACACCGGCGTGGTCCAGCGCTTCGTAGATTGACTTGTAAGCATCCTGTAGCTGTATGTACTTGCCGATGAGTGCGACTTCGACGGTGTCTTTTGGATTGCGTACATGCTCAAGCATTTCATTCCAGCGCGTCATGTCGCGACGCTTTGGGATGAGTTTGAGCGTGGATAGAATGAGTTCATCCAGGCCCTGCTCTGAAAAGGCCAAGGGCACCTCGTAGACGCTGTATTTGAAGTCCCTTCCCTCGATGACAGCTTCCTCACTGACGTTGCAGAAGAGAGAGAGTTTTTCTCTTACGGCCTGTGAGAGCGGCCTTTCGGTTCTGCAGATGAGCAGGTCGGGCTGGATTCCTATTTCGCGGAGGCGGCCGACGCTGTGCTGAGTTGGCTTTGTTTTCATCTCTCCGGCGGCGGCTATGTGGATGATGAGTGTGACATGAACGTAAAGTGTGTTTTCGCCGCCTACATCTTGGCCGAGCTGTCGAATGGCTTCGACGAAGGGAAGGCCCTCTATGTCGCCGACGGTGCCGCCGATTTCGGTTATGACGACGTCAACGTCGGGCTTGGCCAGGTTGAGGATGCAAGCTTTGATCTCGTCGGTTATGTGGGGGACTACCTGGACGGTGCCGCCAAGGTAGTCGCCGCGCCTTTCCTTGCTTATGACGGAGTGGTAGATCATGCCGGTGGTGAAGTTGCAGTCTTTGTCGACGACAGCGTTGGTGAAGCGCTCGTAATGGCCGATGTCAAGGTCAGTCTCGGCGCCGTCGTCGGTCACGTAAACTTCACCGTGCTGGAAGGGACTCATGGTGCCTGGGTCAACGTTTACGTAAGGGTCGAGTTTTAAGAGTCGGATTTTGAGGCCTCTGCTTTCGAGAAGCATTCCAATGGAGGCTGAAGCAATTCCCTTGCCCAGCGATGAGACGACTCCGCCGGTTACGAAGATGAACTTACTCATTTAGGGTGAGCTTTCATTCTGGCGAGGAACTGCTTGTAGTCCTCGGGGGTATCAATTCCGCGCGCGGTGTTGTCGGTCAGTATAACCTTTATTGAGAAGCCGTTCTCCAGAGCGCGGAGTTGTTCAAGACCTTCCCTGAGTTCGAGGGAGGAAGGCGGAAGCTGGGCGAACTGGAGTAGAAAGTCTTTCGTGTAGGCATAAATGCCGCGATGTATGAGAAATTGGCCTTCGGGTTGTCCAGACCTGGTGCCTGGGAGCGTTGATCTGGAGAAGTAGAGTGCCCGGCTTTGGCAGTCAAGGACGACCTTTACGGCGTTGGGGTCGCGATAGAGGGCGCTGTCAGTGGACGGGAACGCGAGGGTGGCCATTTGGGAGGCGGGATCACGGCTAAGCGCTGCGACGAGGGAATCGATCTCCCGGGAGGTAATTTCCGGCTCGTCCCCCTGGACATTGACGATTGCGTCGGCGTCTACATGGGAGGCGGCTTCGGCCACTCTTTCGGTACCGCAGGTGTGGCTGGGAGAGGTCATGAGCGCCCTCCCGCCAAAGGCCTCTACTGCGTCAAACACTCTGCGGTCGTCGGTAGCCACGATGACTTGGTCGAGCGAGGATGATGTTCGTACTCTTTCCCACACATGTTGAATGAGAGGCTTTCCGGCTATGTCGAGAAGAGGCTTCCCCGGGAGCCGGGTGGAGCCGTATCTTGAAGGTATAACGCCAATGGCTCTGATGTTCAAGATGTCACTCCTGGGTATTGTCTTTTTCGGGAGGTGGGATTTCGTCTGAGAAGTCACGGGCGTAAAGCTTCTGATAGACACGGCTCGTGCGGATGAGCTCGTCATGGGTTCCAATAGACTCCACGCTTCCTCCTTCCAGGACGATTACCTTGTCGGCCATTCTGATGGTGGAAAGCCTGTGGGCGATGATGAAGGTGACTCTGCCGCGGACAATGTTGGCCAGGGCCTGCTGAATTAGTGATTCACTTTCGGCGTCGAGTGCGGAGGTGGCTTCATCAAGGATGAGTATGGCCGGGTCTCGCACTACGGCTCTGGCAAGGGCCAAGCGCTGCTGCTGGCCGCCAGAGAGCTTGTGGAGGGTGCCGGAGAGAGTGGTTTGGTAGCGGTCGGGGAGTTCTGTGATGAAGTCGTGGGCGTTGGCCAATTTTGCCGCTTCAAGGACTTTGTCCATGGGGCAGTCGGCGAGGCCGTAGGCGATGTTGTTGAAGATTGTGTCTTCGAAGAGGACGGTTTCCTGGGTTACGAGCCCGATCTGTCGGCGCAGGGAGGGAAGTGCAACGCGGGAGATGTCGTGACCGTCAATGGTGATTTGCCCTGAGCTGGGAAGATAGAAGCGGGGGATGAGGTTGACGAGGGAAGTTTTGCCTGCGCCGCTGCTTCCGACGATGGCGAGTACTTCGCCTTTCTTGGTGGCGAAGGATACGTTCCGAACGACGTGGGGGCCGCCTTCTTCGTAGCTGAAGGAGACGTTCTCGAACGATATGTGGTCCATGAGAGGAGGAAGCTCAAGCGCGCCGGCGACGTCTGCGGCCTCGGGAGGGAGGTCCATTAATTCGAAGAGACGAGCGGCCCCGGCATCAGCTATTGGGAAAGCACCGAGAGAGCCGGTAATTCTTTTAGCGGAACTGTAAGCCTTGTAATAGAAAAAGGCCAATCCGGGCAACGGACCTTTGAGGGCAGGCATGAGGTCAATTAGCCTTGTGGCAGCGAAGAAGAGACCTGCGGCGGCACCGGCTGCGATTACCTCGACGCAAGGCGAGAGCGCATTGTCGGCAGCGACGACCTTGGCAATCTCCCTTATCAGCCGGCTCTGCAGTGAGCGGAGCCTGCCGGACTCGGAACGTTCAGTCTGAGATACCTTGACGACCTTTACGCCCGAGATGGTGTCCTCCAGAAGCCCGACGATATCTGCTTTTCTTTGGAGAGCCCGCGTCGAGCTTTTTCGGATCCGACGGATGAGCCGCCTGGTTGCCCAAGCTGCGACGGGGGCGGCGATCAGCACGATGAAGGTCAGGCGAAGTTGCGAAAGATGCCAGTCCAGCAATAGAGCTGCGCCGGCAGCTATCAGGAATGTGATTGGCTCCCTGGCGAACCGGCCGAAAGATATCCTGAAACCCCGTGCTACGTTGCCGAGGTCATTGGTGAATCTCGAGAGTATCTCACCCAGGGACAATCTAGTAAAGAATCCAAGGGGGAGATACAGCACCTTAGCGTAAAGCGCCGCCCTCAGGTCGAGAGTCGCTCTCTCGGAAGCGTATTCAGCTATGAATCTGCTGAGGAAACCGAAAAGCGCCTTCAAGATGGTCAGTATGGCTGCACCATATACGATGATGGTGAGGGTGAGTACGACATCTTCGGTGGCGATTTCCTGGAGCCTTGATATAAGAGCCGATATGGAATCCTTGAGGACGGGCAATTTTCCCGAGCCCGAGATGCTCTGAAGTTGAGCAGAGAAACCCTCGGGGTCGCTGGCGGCCTTCAAGAAGGGGACGATGGAGGCTATGCTCAAGACATCGCACACGCTGGCGATGAGGCCGGTCACAATTCCGGCTAGCAGCAGGAACTTGTAAGGCCACAGGAATCTGAGAGCCCTGAGGTAGCTTTTCACCTCGACAACCTCGCGTTGCGGAAATAGGTGGCAAGATATGCGACGCAGGTGCGGAGGAGCTTCATTTTGGAAGGAGTACGCTTGAGGTCGTACCGGAGCTGCAATGGGATCTCTGTGACTCTGGCTCCGGCGGCACCCAGCTTGAGGAGGAGTTCGGCGGTTGCGGCAAAGGATGAGGTGCTGGGGAGGTTTCCGCCTGTCTGGGCCCATGCCTTTTTGAGAGCTGAGGCACGGCATGCGCGATAGCCAGAGGAATAGTCGCGCACTCCCTCAACTCCAGAAAGAAGCCTTCCGAGGAAGGCGGCTATGCGGCTCAGGACTCTTCGAGTGAGCGGGACGCCCGAGACGCTCCCGCCGGGGGCAAACCTAGAGGCTATGACAACGTCATATCCACGGTCGAGAGCGGGAAGCATGTCGCTTATGAGTGCGGGGTCGTGGGTGCCGTCGGCATCCATGGTGACGACGACATCCCGGGGAGCTGCCTCCGGGAGGATTATCGAGAGTCCGGTGCGCAGAGCAGCTCCGAGGCCCAGGTTTCGCTCGTGCTTGACGATTCTCAGTTCCGCGGCGCCGGCAGCTTTTGAGGCGGCGTCGGCGGTGCCGTCGGTACTGCCGTCATCTACGACGACGAAGACAGCTTTGACGGCCTTACCTTTAAGGTGCTCGTCTGCGGAGCGGATCAACGGGGGCAAGGCGTCTTTTTCGTTGAAAGCAGGAAGCAAGAGGAAAAGCGTTGTGCGATCTTCCAAGAGCTGAATCCACCGTAGAAGCCTGCTCGGGTGCTCTCAAAGGGACTAAGTTATCGGATTCCGCGGGATGCGTCAAGTGCCACTGCGGCGAGCGAGGAGGGCTCCGGCGAGGCATGGCAGGGGGGCCCGGTTGGGAATGCGACGATGCGGAGACAGGGACTCCCCTCCCCTTTCTCTTGAAGAGTGCTTTGGCAAGAGCCTACAATCTAGGATGGTGAGTATATGATTAAGGAAAGCGCGAGAAATCTGGAGGTGACGCTGCGGTCGCTGCCGGCGAAGACGGGCGTTTACCTTATGAAGGACGCGAGGAATAAGGTGATTTACGTCGGCAAAGCGGTGAACCTGCGCAGCCGCGTGCTTTCTTACTTTCACCAATCGGGGGACGAGCGGCCGTTTATCAAGCTACTCAGGGATAGAGTTACCCGGGTGGACTTCGTCCTGACGAAGACGGAGAAGGAAGCTCTGATCCTGGAGAACAATCTGATAAAGCAGTTCAAGCCGCGGTACAACGTGAACTTGAAGGACGACAAGAGTTTTGTGTGCCTGAAGTTTGATGTTTCACGTCCGTTCCCGCGGCTGGAGATAGTGAGGCGGTTTGAGAGGGACGGTGCGCTCTACTTCGGTCCGTACTCATCAGCGAAGTCGGCGCGAATGACGTACCGGCAATTGAACAGCTTTATCCCGCTGAGAAAATGCCCGGATACGGTATTCCGGCACCGGCTCCGTCCCTGCTTGAATTACCAGATCAAACAATGCCTGGGTCCGTGCTGCGGGTATGTGGACGAGGAAACCTACATGGAACTGGTGCATCAAGCGGCTATGTTTCTGCGAGGAAGAAACACTGAGCTGGTCGGTCAGTTAAAGAAAGAGATGGAGAGGGCGGCGGCGAGTCTGGACTTTGAGAAGGCAGCGAGACTGCGCGACAGGATCGCCGCTATCGAGAAAACAATAGAAGCGCAAAGGATCACAGAGGCGAGATTTGTCGACCGCGACGTGTTCGGCTACTACAGCTCCGACGGACGAGTGCAGGTACACGTGATGTTTGTGAGGAACGGACGGGTGGAAGATTTTTCCTCCTACGGCTTTCACAAGCCTGAGCTTTCGGCCGAGGAGGTGTTCTCATCGTTTCTGGAGCAGTTCTACAGCAGCAACCGATTCGTGCCGGATGAGGTGCTGGTGCCGATTGATCTGGAGGATTCCGAGCTTCTGGGAGAGTGGTTGAGCGAGGTGCGGGGCAAGAAGGTGAGGGTGAGAAAGCCGCAACGCGGGCAGGGGATGAGGCTGGTGGAAATGGCGATGACGAACGCAGAAAACAGCTTCAAGGCGGAAATGGCGGCAGCCGGACCGGAGGCGCTGAGGGAGGCACTGGAGGAGGGGCTGGGGCTTTCGAAGGGGCCGAGGACGGTGGAATGCTTCGACATATCGAACATAGCGGGCGACTATGCGACCGGGGCGTGCGTTCGGTTCAAGGACGGTCTTCCCGAGAAGGGAGGGTACAGGCACTACCGGGTCAAGACGGTGAAGGGGATTGATGACTACTCGATGGTGGAGGAGGTACTGACGCGACGGCTTTCGCGGGGGCTGAAGGAGAAAGACCTCCCTGACGTGGCTCTGATAGACGGAGGAAGGGGACATCTGTCGGTTGCGGAATCGGTGTTGAGGAAGCTCGGGGTCCGCGACGTCGAGTTGGCTGCGATAGCCAAGGGGAGGGATGAAGGGGGCAAGAGGGGGGTACGCCAGGAGGACAGGTTCTATCGTCCAGGGGTTGCCGGGGCACTGAGGTTGGAACCGAATTCGCGAGCGGCGAAGTTCCTCCGCAGGGTGCGGGACGAGGCGCACCGGTTCGCAATATCGTATCACAGGAAGCTGCGGAGCCGCGACTACAAGCATAGGGAGCTTGAGGGCATCCGCGGGTTGGGAGAGGTGCGGAAGAGGGCGCTTTTTTCACAGTTCGGGAGTTTTGAAGCGATAAGAAGGGCAACGGTGGACGAGCTGGCGTCGGTGAAGGGGATATCGCGGAAGCTGGCGGAGGCGGTCCGGACGCATCTGGATTCGAACGAGGGATAGCCAGGGGCGTGAGCAGGACAAGGCGGGCTTTCGGATTTGACCGTGTAGGGGGACGTCGCTATCATCTTGCCGAAGCAGTGAAGGTTGGTAACAAGGAGGGTGAAATGCGGCAGAGCTACGCAGACGTAAATCCGTCGGTGAGAGTTCTGATGGGTCCGGGGCCGAGCGACGTAGAGCCACGGGTGCTTAACGCGATGGCGGCGCCGGTGGTCGGGCATCTCGACCCGGAGTTCATTTCCATAATGGACGACATTCAGGAGCTGCTCAGGGCCGTATTCCAGACGAGGAACCGGATGACGATCCCCGTGTCCGGGACGGGAAGCGCGGGGATGGAGACATGCTTTGTTAATCTGGTTGAGAGAGGTGACGACGTTTTGGTATGCGTGAACGGGCTATTCGGGGAAAGGATGGCCGATGTGGCCGATCGGTGCGGTGCAAGAGTGATACGAGTGGATGCGGATTGGGGGAGAATAATCGAGCCCGAGGAGGTGAAGAAGGCACTTTCAGGAAGCAAGCCGAAGGTGGTTGCAATAGTGCACGCGGAGACCTCTACTGGGGTGCTGCAGCCGCTGGAAGAGATCGGGGAGATGGCACGCGAGGCGGGGGCGCTTTTCCTTGTGGATGCGGTTACTTCACTGGGGGGACATCCTGTGAAGGTGGACGAGTGGGGGATTGACGCGTGCTACAGCGGGACGCAGAAGTGCCTGAGCTGTCCGCCCGGGCTGTCGCCGGTCACGTTCTCCGGCCGGGCGATGGAGGTGATACAGTCCAGGAAATCCAAGGTGCAAAGCTGGTACCTGGACATGTCGATGGTCGCGAAATACTGGGGTCCGGAGAGGACATATCATCACACGGCGCCTGTCAGCATGAACTACGCGCTGCGCGAAGCACTCCGAATAATCTCGGAGGAGGGCCTGGAGGCGCGGTTCGCAAGGCACAAACGAAACCATCTGGCGCTGAAGGCGGGATTGGAGGCAATGGGGATGGAGTTGACCGCACAGGAAGGCCACAGGCTGTGGACGCTGAACGCGGTTTCGGTGGCCGATGGGGTCGAGGATGCGGTGGTACGAAAGCGCCTGCTCGAGGAGTTTGGGATAGAGATAGGAGGCGGCCTGGGTGCGCTGAAGGGACGAATATGGCGCGTAGGGCTGATGGGGAGCTCTTCTACGAAAAAGAATGTGCTTTTGTTTCTTGCCGCGCTGGGGGAGATACTCCACTCGATGGCTTCGAAGATTTCCCCCGGTGAGGGTGTCGCTGCGGCGGCGGACTTCTACGAAAGCGATCCCGAATGAAACGGGGTGGTCTGAAGAAGCTGGTGCGGCTGCCGGGTGGGGAGCGTGGGCTCACACGCTAGGGAGAGCGAGACCTCTGGAAGTCTGGCGACGGTTTGCCCCGCTTGTGTGGTTCAGCTAAGGTACGAGTCGAGGCTTTTCAACGCGAATATACGTGTGGTGGAGGTTGCGGCAATGCTTGCCCAGGGACTGGAGATTTAAGTATCATTCGCGGCCCTGAATTGCTCCCACAGCCTTGTGAACCTGCTTTCGTAGATCATTTCGTACAGGTCCATGCTGTCGGGGAAGAGCTGTTGGCAGCGTTCTCTGACTTTGGCTTTTTCAATCTCGATGTCGATCTGGGGATATTCCGGGTTCAGGATGAGGGCGCAGACGCGTTCGGACATTCTTTGAAGTTCAGACATTTTCAGTCTGGCGAGGAACTCGGCGAGGCGGGTTTGGCGGCGTGGTTGAAAAGGTCTGAGGGGCTGGGTTGCATCAATTACGGCTCCGCATTCGCACTGGACCTTGTTCCCGAACTGAAACAGGGTGATGTCGTATTCCCTGCCGCACTTGGCGCAAGTGACCGCCATGTTTAAGCACCTTCGTTGGGGTCCCCCGTCTGCGGGTTAACCTGTATGGGGAGTTGTATGGTGAACGTACTTCCTTCTTCCAGGCGGGTTTTGACGGTTATGGTGCCGCCGTGATCCTTCACTATGCTGTGAGAGACCGAAAGGCCTAATCCGGAGCCGGGAAGAGAGCCTTTACCAAGGGGACCTTTGGTGGTGACAAAGGGTTCGAATATATGGTCGAGGATGTGCTTTGGGATGCCGCAACCGGTGTCAGAGACGGTTATGAGAATGTTGCGGTCGTCGCGGCCAATGCGGATGGTGGCGGTGCCGCCGTCGGGGAGCATGGAGTCGCGCGCGTTGGTTATTAGGTTCATAAAAACCTGCCCCAGCCTTTCCGGGTCGACGTAGGTGTCGGGGACATCGTCGTACTCCCTTACAATGGAGATGTTTTTGTCTCCGAGCTCACATTCGACCAGGAGGAGTGTTCTGTCCATGACTTCTCTGACGTTGGCCGGCCTTGGGGAGAGAGCTCTGTCGCTGGCGAGGGAAAGGAGGCTCTCTGACATTTTCTTAGCGCGGCTTACGCCCTCGAGGACTACCCCGAGGGCATGCTGTGAGGCTTCGAGGCTGTTTTTTTTCAAGGCCACCTGGGCGTGAAGCTTCATGCCTCCCATGATGTTGTTGGACTCGTGGGCGATTCCGCCTGCGAGTCTACCGATGCCGGCCATTCTGGCGGTGCGGATGAGTTCCCTCTGAAGCCGTCGGAACTCGGTTGCGTCCCACAGGAACCATACGCATTCATCAACCTGGCCGTCGCGTCCGAACACCGGGACGAGCCAGAAGAGTTCTTCGGTGTGCTGTCCCTTTCTGGGCCCTACTGACTTAGGAGCGCTTTCTTCAAATTCGCGCATTTGACCGATGAGGAAGACCTTTTCGATCTCTGCAAGGAAACCACGGCAATGGTCATCGGAAGGGAGCAATCCAGCGAGGCTATGACAAAGCGCCTGTGATTTCGGAATACCGGTGACGGATTCGACTTTGGAGTTCCACAGGGTTACGGTTCCATCGCTGTCAACGGCGCCGATCTCGAAGGGGGCGTGTTCGACAATTGCTGTGAGACGCTGCTTAGAGAGTTGCATTCGCCGTCTGAGGTCTACCTCAGCAGAGAAATCCGTGAGCACCGCTATAGTGGCGATGGGTTGACCGACATCGTTGTACATATAGGCGACATGTCCGCGGACCCAAATCTGGCGACCGTCTTTCTTGCGCAGGCGAAATTCCTCTTCCCAATATCCCCGCTCCCTTAAGCTTTGAGTTGCACGCTCCCTAGTAGCGGCGTCTTGGGGGCCGAGCAACATGGTACCGCTCTTGCCGAGTGCCTCTTGAGGCGAATACCCAAAGAGTTTCTCGGCGCCGCGGTTCCAGGATAACACGGTGGCGTTCAGATCAAGAACTGCGACGCCCACATTTGTCTGCTCGAGGATGCGGCGCTGATATTCGGCCAGATCTCTGTGTTGTTTTTCGGAGCGACGAAGTTCTTTTTCCAGGCGTTTGGTCTCGCTTATGTCCACGACGAGTTCAGCAACCGTGTTGATGGTGCCGTCTTGCGCAGTGATGGGGGAAGTGGTCAGCCGATACCAGGCGTTGGGTTTCCGGCTGTCGGAGTTGACCTCAATGGTGTAGACCCCCGCATCAGCGAAGGTTCTCAGCGCAGGGCAGTCGGGACAGGGCTGGTTTCTGGGCGGATGTGGGAAGAATTCATAGCAGCAAGGCGAAGAGGTGAGGTCGATCGGGTCGCACTGCTCTTGAAGCCAGCGATTAATGTAGACGATGTGCAATTGCCGGTCAATGACAACCAGTCCGCAAGCTATGTTGTCCAGCACATCGAGGGCGTGTTGGAAACCGTCGGCTGATGTGATGAGTTCGGGTGTGCGCTCATGGGCGTTCATGGCTCCCTCCGCGTCGAATCCTGTGGGATGATTTTGAGAACCCTGGTGTCGTAGTCCGAATCCAAGGTGGTGTCACTTGTTTCAGTCTGAAGAGGAAACGGGTACCATAGACTTATCATACAAGGTATCCGAGGAGTGTCAATGTGGGCGGGGGCAGAAGGGTTGACATAGTGGTGGAAGCGGGTAAAGTGTGAAAAACAGGAACATGATGGCGACGGATGCGTGTTGAGAGAAAAGGAGCGGAGAATGTGGCCAAGCGGAAGAGTTTGACAACTCGAGAGGTTGCGAGCTACTTTTCGGTAACCTCCGCAGCCGTAGCGAAATGGATTCGGGCTGATTTGCTTAAGGCGTATCGGACGCCAGGCGGGCACTACCGGGTAGACGCCGAGGAGTTCGATAGGTTTCTGAGGGAACACGATATCCCATACTCAGAGGAACCGGCACGAACATCGTTTTCGCGACGGGTTCTGATAGCCGACGATGAGGTGACGATGGTGATGGCTGTTTCCGAGGCGCTGAAGGCGGAGATCGAGGGGGTGGAAATCGAGACGGCGCAGGATGGTTACGAAGCCTGTCTTAAGGCGGGGGCTTTCAGGCCGCAGGTGGTTGTGCTCGACTTATTGATGCCGAATATGAACGGGTTCGAGGCCTGTCAAGCGCTGAAGAGGGCGGAATGGTCACGCTTGACGAAGGTGGTGGTGATAACAGGTTACCCTGAGGACGGAAACCTGGAACGGATAGTGGAGTGCGGGGCCGATTGCTGCCTGGTGAAGCCGTTTGATATTGATGAGTTGGTGGAGAAGGTGAGGCGATTCATTCAGGAACAGCCAGAGGAAGGAACTACTAGCAGATAGTGAAGAGAAGGAAGCTTAGGAAATGTCAGAGGTGAGTCAGCGGTCTCTGGAGCGAATGACGTTCCAGGCAAATGAGGCTATTGCGCTGCAGGGCGACCTTCCGCGACATCTGGGGATTCTGCGAGCGGGGCGAGTGGAGGTACTGGTGGCCCCGTGGCGCGAGGATCCGATCGAACTGGAAGAGGCCAAGGAGGAAGGGGTGCTGGTGGAGACGTTGGAGGAGGAGGGGTTGCTTGTGGGGGATGTGGAGGCGTTGCTAGGGGTAAACCATGCGACGCTCGTGGCTGCAGAGGCGACTACGCTGGAGTTGATTCCGCTTTCGCAGCACAGCATTGACAAGAGTATACTCAAGCTGCCGTCGCTGGGGTTGACGATGGCGCGAAGTATGGCACCGCGGCTTTGTCGCAAGAATGACCAATTGAAGCAGCGGGGTGGTGCGCTGACGGCGATGCGAATGAAGGTGGACGACTACTCGATGAAGTTCTACGTGATTTGTGAGCGCCTTATGCGAAAATATGGGCTTATGCGGCCGGTGGCAGAAGCTTGCCGACGGGCGTTGCAGAGCGAGACGTTCCAGCGAGGGCAGCGGCTGCGGCGCCAACAGCAGAAGGATTTCAGTTCATTGGCGCCGATTACTTCGGCGCGCCGGGGGAGGCTGGTTTCCATTCAGGCCGGCTCTAACCTGTGCGAGGACGGGGATGAGGCGAAGGAGCTGTACATATTGATGAGAGGGCTGCTGGAGGTTGTGGTTGAGGGGAGGGTTATACAGACGATTCAACCGGGGGAGGTGATCGGGGAGATGGCGCTGCTTTTGGGAGAGGGGGCGAGACGGACGGCGACGGTTCGGGCGCATACTTTTTGTCAGGTGGCGGCGATCCCAGCTGAGAAGTTCGACAGCTTGCTTGAGGGGCATCCAGTCTTGATGCTTCACATTGCGAAGGTGCTGGCCAGGAGGATCGCGAACGCCGATCTGGTGATAGGTGAGTACCAGAGGCTGGTGTCGGAGGCACTTCGGCGGCTGTGCAGCGAGGAGGGCGGCTGTGCGGAGGATTGCCGGCGACTGTTGCAGAGTCTGAAGGGGGTCAGGCAACGGTTGATACGCGAGTGTGACGAGATTTCTGAGATGTATGATTCGATTCTCGGGGATTACGAGCGCTATTCTGAAGAGGTTGCGGAGGCGGAGGCAGAGATTGGGGTGGCTGAGGCTGGCGGGCTTCCGGAAAGGACCGAGGAAGCGGAATACGACGTTGCGGTGCGGAAGCTGGAGGAGATTTTCGAGCCGGTTTCGGTGAGCGGCGCAAGGGCGGATGAATCACTCAGGGACGGGATCATGGATTTGGCGCATAAGTTGGTGCTGGGGCGGAATGTTGGGGCTTCGTACGTTTTGGGTTCGGAGCACCGACGGTCGTTGTCGGCTCACTCGTTGAACACGTGCGTGCTGGCGGTCGAGATGGCGAGACGGCTGAAGCTAGGGGGGAGCGAGTTGGAGGATCTTGCAGCGGGGGCGCTGCTTCATGATGTGGGAATGCTGGCGACGACGGAGTCGGTTTCCGATGAAGAGCACGCGGAGCTTCACACCTCTACTTACGCTGAAGAGAAGCTTGCGCTTTTCCCCGATGTGCCGGATGTGGTTAGGGACATAGTAACGCAGCATCACGAGTGCTGGGATGGTTCGGGTTACCCCGAGGGGTTGAAGGGGGAGGAGATTTCGATTGGCGGGCGAATTGTTGCGGTGGGGAACGATCTAGACATTCTGACGATGAAGGGGTCGGGGGTTGGGGAGGCGATGGATGTATTGAATGCGCAGGCGGTACGCTACTGGCCGGAGGGTCTGGCAGCGATGATAGGGATAGTGGGGGAGACGCTGAGGCGAGAAGAAAAGGCCCGTTCGGGTTGAACCGAACGGGCCTTTTTTGGGCTGTAAGAATCCCGGCGACGACCTACTCTCTCACCCCGAGGGGCAATACCATCGGCGCAGAAGGCTTAACTTCCGTATTCGGAATGGGAACGGGTGTTTCCCCTCTGCCATGATCGCCGGAATTCGATCGTTGGGAGTTTCTGGAGATAACGTCATGAGCCTGCGTTGCCGAATTAAGGTGAGTAAGGTAAGAGGCGGCCAAGCCGAACGGCCGATTAGTACCGGTCTGCTAAACGCATTGCTGCGCTTACACGCCCGGCCTATCAACCTCGTAGTCTACAAGGGGCCTTCAGGGATACCTAGTTTTGGGGTGGGCTTGGCGCTTATATGCTTTCAGCGCTTATCCCGTCCGGACATAGCTACCCAGCGGTGCCGCTAGCGCGACAGCTGGAACACCAGAGGTCCGTCCACCCTGGTCCTCTCGTACTAAGGGCAGGACCCCTCAGGTATCCTACACCCACGGCAGATAGGGACCGACCTGTCTCACGACGGTCTAAACCCAGCTCGCGTACCGCTTTAACCGGCGAACAGCCGGACCCTTGGGACCTGCT
>CAZUUK010000026.1:0-44740 GCA_964622675.1 uncultured Planctomycetota bacterium
CTGAAAATCCTGGTGTCGGCGGTTCAATTCCGCCCCTGCCCACTTTGTAAGCGATGCAGCCGGGGCGTAGCGGTCCCTCGGGAGAAGAGGGCCATTCTGCAGCGCTAGCCGACCTTGACGGAAGGTGTTTGGCTGGTGCGTGGCCAAGACCAGCGGAGACGACTGCCACAGATACTCCAGCACTTGAACCCGCCGAGAGCCGCAAAAGTATGCTCGCCGTCCGGCTGAAGTAAATTGCAGTCCGATGCCTGGAGACAGCTAATGTCTCAGAGGCCTACAATGGGAGAAGGCCGCGACAAGGGGCCGAATAAGCTGAAGGGTGACGACCTGGTGGCGTGGGTCTCGTCACCATGTAGGGAATAAACAGGGAGCCACTTCACAGAATCCATAAATGGAGTCGAAAATGAAGTCTAAAGCAGTGTCAACGGTAGTCATCGCCGCTCTGATCTTCGCGCTACCTTTTGCCAGGTCCCTTGCCAAGGAAAGCGACGAGGAGGTCTATCGGTACTACGAACTTCTTGTCCGGGTTCTAACTGAGATTCAGGAGAAGTACCACGGTCCGACCCCGGACCCCGAAAAACTTTTCTACGGTGCCCTCAGGGGAATGGTTTCCGAGCTTGACGCGTACAGCCAGTTCGAGCCTCCTGACATTCATTCCAGCGTGGAGATTGATACAACGGGACGGTTCGGCGGTCTGGGGATGTTGATCGCCGTTGACCCTGATACGAGGTACATAACGGTAGTGACGCCGCTGGAGGGCACGCCCGCCTTCCGTGCGGGAATTCACCCCGGGGACCATATAGTCAAGATCGAAGACAAGCCAACGAAAGGCATGAGCGACAGCGAGGCTGCCAACTTAATGCGCGGCCCTAAAGGCACGCAGGTAACCATCACGATCGTACGGGAAGGCGCGAACAGACCCATCGAGTTGTCGATTACCCGCGACCTAATAAAGGTTGAGAGCATAAAGGGGTACGAGCGCGATCCCGCCGGCGGATGGAAGTACATGCTGGACCCCGACACAGGAATAGGCTACGTGCGAATGGTCCAGTTCCAGGAAACCACCCCAAGGGAATTAAGAGGGGTCATCGCGGAACTTCTCGATCAGGGAATGAAGGCGCTGGTGGTCGACTTGCGGTTCAACTCCGGCGGTCTGCTTGCAGCCGCAGTCAGTGTCTCCGATATGTTCCTGAACGAGGGGAAGATAGTTTCGATCAAAGGGAAGCTCACAGAGCAAAATGAAGACATCCTGGCGCGTAGGGTCGGCACTTTCTCGGAATTACCCGTCGCCGTGCTTGTGAACGGGTTCTCCGCAAGTGCGAGCGAGATCGTGGCCGGCGCGCTTCAAGACAATAATCGAGGAATCGTAGTCGGGGAGAGAACTTTCGGGAAGGCTCTTGTTCAAACCTTGATCCCGCTGGAAGACGGCCGCTCGGCGCTGAGAATTACCACCGCAGAGTACCTCACCCCTTCAGGAAAATCGATATCGCGGCCTGCGGAGAAGGCGGACGAGGCGAGTTGGGGGATTCAGCCAGACATAGAGGTGAAGCTTACTAGAGAGCAATCGCTGCAGATTTTCGAAAGCCGGAGCGAGCTCGAAATCCTTAGGACCCCATCGCCCTCTCCTTCGCCTACCGCTGCTGAAGCCGAAGAGGGCGAAGAAGAAGCCGCTGTTGACATTCAACTGCAGGCGGCTGTGTGCGCCCTGAAGGGGGCGCTCCTCTACAAACAAAGCACCAACGAGCCGTAGGCTTAGGCATGGTTATCCTCGGCATTGAAACTTCCTGCGACGAGACCTCAGCCGCCTTTGTGAGGGATGGCTGCGATATCCTTTCTAACGTGGTCGCATCTCAAATTGATCTGCATAGCGTGTACGGAGGAGTGGTTCCAGAGATTGCGTGCCGCGCGCACATGGAGTGCGTCACGGTTGTGATAGAGGAGGCATGCCGGAATGCAGGGCTTCGGCTGGAAGAGAGCGACGGTGTGGCCGTGACGAACCATCCCGGCCTCATTGGGGCGCTTCTCATCGGAGTTTCAGCAGCCAAGGCAATCGCGTTCGCGTTCGATAAGCCGCTTGTGGGAGTTGACCACATCCAGGCGCACCTCTACGCCGCCAACTTTGAGAGGGAAGTGGACTTTCCCGCCGTGGGTCTGGTGGCATCAGGCGGCCATACAAGTCTGTTCTACATGAAGGACTGGACGGATATCGCTCTGCTTGGCGCGACCACCGATGACGCGGCGGGCGAAGCCTTCGACAAGGTGGCAGCAATCCTCGGGCTGGGATACCCCGGCGGCCCGGCCATCGAGGAAATCTCTGAGCGCGGCTTTCCTGATGCCGTGCCTTTCCCGCGCACGTTCCTCGATGAGCACCCGTTGGATTTCAGCTTCAGCGGGATAAAGACGGCCGTGCTGTACCGCTGCCAGGGCCACAGCCGCGGCCGCGACCTGAAAAGCATCCGGCTTACGCCTCAGGAAACCGCTGACGTGGCCGCCAGCTTCCAGGAGGCTATGAGCGATATGATTCTCGGTAACACGCTTCGCGCCCTGAAGGAAACGGGAGCAAGAAACCTAGTCGTTGGCGGAGGAGTCTCGGCGAACGCACGGCTGCGCGAGCGCTTGCAGGAAACAGCTCAAACACATGGATACGAGCTTTTCCTCTCCCCTCTCGAGCTTTGCATAGATAATGGAGCAATGGTCGCCGGATTGGGCTATCACCTGCTGGGCAAAGGTGTCACATCCGACCTCTATTTGGATGCCTATCCAAGAATGGAAACCGGTTGAGATCATGGATGCGGAATCGCTGAAGGAGCTGCTTAAGAAGGTGCAAGAGGGCGAGATATCCGTGGAAGAGGGCCTCGAGACACTGCGGCGTCTTCCCTTTGAGGATATAGACTTCGCAAAGGTTGACTTGCATCGGGCCATCAGATGCGGCTGGCCGGAGGTGATATTCTGCCAGGGCAAGACGCCGGAACAAGTGTCGGGCATCGCGGGAAAGATAGTCTCTGCCGGGTCGAATCTGCTTGCTACACATGCGACGGAGAAGCATTACGCCGCTTTGAAGGAGGAGCTTTCCGGCGCCTCCTACAACGAGACTGCACGGGTAATCAGTCTCATCCAATGCGAGCCACCCAGGGCCAAGGGCCATATAGGCATCGTCACGGCGGGCACCTCCGACATCCCCGTGGCGGAGGAGGCGCGCATAACGGCAGAGTGCCTGGGGAACCCCGTGAAGGCGATTTACGACGTGGGGGTGGCCGGGATCCACCGCCTCCTGGCGCATTTCGATGAGCTTCAGAAGTGCGACGTGATGATTGTGGTGGCGGGAATGGAGGGAGCGCTTGCAAGCGTCGTGGGAGGACTGATAGCCAAGCCCGTGATAGGGGTTCCCACCAGCGTGGGGTACGGGGCTTCCTTTGGCGGCATCGCGCCCCTTCTGACGATGCTCAACAGTTGCGCCAGTAACGTCGCAGTAGTGAATATCAACAACGGCTTCGGCGCCGCCTATTTCGCATCCATCGTTAACCATATGAGCGGAGAGAGCCCTTCGTGCGAACGGACCTCAAGGAAATAACCGAACTCCCGAAAATATGGCCGCGCGAAGCAGACTCACACAAAGGAGACTACGGACACGTCCTTATAATAGCCGGTTCCAGAGGGATGACCGGTGCAGCCGGACTGGCCGCTGCTGCTGCGCTTCGCTCTGGGGCGGGGCTCGTGCACCTGGCCGTGCCGCAGAGCCTGTATCCCATCGTGGCGGGGCCGCTTTCATGCCATATCACCGAGCCGCTCCCGGAGACTTCAGCGGGAACTATAGCTGCAAAGGCGATAGACGCTCTCAACCCGTTGCTGGCCAAAGCTACCGTAGTAGCCATAGGCCCGGGCCTCTCGACGAACGCTGATACCGGCAGATTCGTGGCCGGGCTTATGCCGAAGCTTCATCAGCCGGCTATCGTTGACGCCGACGGTCTGAACCTCCTCGCTCGAGAGATCGATCTACTTAAACGCGTAGCTGCCCCCGTCACAATAACACCCCACCCGGGGGAGGCGGCCCGCCTCCTTGCTACTACGTCGGCAGATGTCCAGTCAGATCGTGTTGAAACGGCGCACCGGCTTCACCATTTCACCGGCGCGACTGTCATACTCAAGGGTCACCGGACAGTAGTCACCGACGGACAGCGGCTCTACGTGAACCCCACGGGGAATCCCGGGATGGCGACGGCCGGGTCGGGGGACGTTCTGCTCGGGACGATAGCGGCGATTTCCGGCCAGGGCTTTGGCCCGTTCGAAGCAGGGCAGTTGGCCGTTTACGTTCATGGATTGGCCGGTGATATTGCGGCAGACCAGATCGGTGAGATTTCCGTCACGGCCCGCGACATCCTGGAAGCTCTGCCTGCGGCATTTCAGAAGTTAGCCGGCCGGAGCGCGGCTAAGGGAAGCCCATGAAGGCAGCCATACTCAGAGAAGTAGGCAGGATGGAAATCGCCGATGTCCCCGTCCCGAAGTGTCCGCCTGACGGGCTTTTGATTCGCGTGCATGCCTGCGCGGTATGCGGCACGGACGTTAAGGTCTACCGGCACGGGCATCGTTTGATCATCCCGCCGCGCATCACCGGACACGAGCTGGCGGGCGAGATCGTCGAGGTAGGCAAGAACGTCGCCGGCCACGAAGTAGGCCAGCCAGTGGCGGTAGCCCCGGCGGTTCCCTGCGGCAGGTGCCGGTACTGCCGCCGCGGAATCCAAACCATGTGCGACAACCTGACCGCCATCGGCTACATGTACGACGGCGGGTTTGCGGAATTCATGGCCGTCCCACGGCTTGCCGTCGCCAACGGCTGCGTGAATCCGATAGCGAACGGCGTATCCTACGAAGAGGCTTGTCTGTCCGAGCCGCTTGCATGCTGCATAAACGCGCAGGAATTGGCGTGGGTGGGGTTGGGCCAGACGGTGGCGGTCATCGGAGCCGGCCCGATCGGCTGCCTAAACGTCCAGGTCGCGCGCGCGCGGGGAGCTACGCGCATAATTCTCATTGATATTTCCAGCCAGCGGCTCGGGCTCGCCGGCTGGGTCGGCGCGGATATTTCTTTGAACTCACAAAAAGAGGACGCGGCCAAGCGGATAATGGAAGAGACGAACGGCGTCGGCGCTGACGTCGTTATCGTGGCCTGCTCCTCGGGAAAGGCGCAGGAACAGGCACTGACCATGGTCGCCAAGCGCGGGGTCGTCAATTTCTTCGGCGGTCTCCCAAAAGACAATCCACATATCAACTTCGACAGCAATCTGGTGCACTACCGGGAGTTTTACGTCATCGGCAACCACGGCTCGACGCCGCGGCAGAATGCCGCCGCATTGGACCTCATAGGCTCAGGTAAAATAGACGCCCGCTCCCTTATAACCCATCGTCTAAGCATTGACCGAACCATAGATGGAATCGAAACAACCGAACGCGCGGAAGGACTCAAGGTAATAATCAGCGCCGACTATGATTAACGAGGAGGTGACAGCGTGCTTTCGAAACTGAGCGGGGAGAAAAAAATTCATATGCTCAAGCAGATGCTGCAGATCCGGCACTTTGAAGACAAAGTATTCGAGCTTCTTGCGCGCGACGTGATAAAAGGGGCATCGCACGTGTATGCGGGCGAGGAGGCCGTGGCAGTCGGTGCTTGCGCGGCGATAGGCACCCAGGATTACATCACGAGCACTCATCGCGGGCACGGCCACTGTCTCGCCAGAGGCGGGGAACTGAACCTCATGCTGGCGGAGCTTTGCGGCAAGGCCACCGGTTACTGCAAGGGGCGGGGCGGCTCGATGCATATCGCCGACGTGCGGGCGGGCAACCTCGGCGCTACGGGAATAGTCGGCGGCAACATCCCCGTCGCCACCGGCGCCGGCCTCGCATGCAAGCTCATGGCAAAACGCCAAGTGGTGCTCTGCTTCTTCGGCGACGGCGCGTCAAACAACGGCGTCTTCCACGAATCAATCAATCTTGCCTCGCTCTGGAAGCTGCCCGTGGTTTATATCTGTGAAAACAATCTCTACGGCATGTCGGTGGCTATATCGCGCGCCTGCCCGTCGAAGGACATCGGGACGCGCGCGGAGGCTTACTGCATGCCGGGAGCCGTCATTGACGGAATGAAAGTCATGGATGTGTATGATGCGGTGGAACAGGCCGTCGAGCGTGCCAGGCGCGGGGATGGACCGACTCTGATCGAATGCAAGACTTACCGCTACCGCGGGCATTCGCGCAGCGACCCCCGGAAGTACAGAACCAAAGAGGAAGAGCTCGAATGGCAGGAGCGCGACCCTATCAAGCAATTCCGCGAATTACTCATCTCGGGGGAAGACACGCTCAGTGAAGCCGACTACAAGGCCCTTGAAGACGAAGTTGCGAGGGAGATGGCCGAGGCAGAAGATTTCGCACTGAACAAGAGCCCCTATCCGGCTCCTGAAGACCTGTACGAAGACGTCTACGTCGGATACATCCAGGGAGAGATGGGGCTCGAGAAAAGCGCGGCAAGCTGACATCTGAGGAGGACACAATGCCCGAGAAGTTCTACTGGGAAGCGATACGGGACGCGTTGCGGGAAGAGATGCTGCGAGATGAGCGGGTCTTCGTTATGGGCGAGGACGTTGGGATTTACGGCGGAGCCTACGGTGCCACGCGAGATCTCTACGAAGAATTCGGCGAGGAAAGGGTGCGCGACACGCCGATCTCCGAGGCCGCAATTGCAGGGTCCGCGGTCGGGGCCGCTATGGTTGGATTCAGGCCGGTCGCGGAGATCATGTACATGGATTTCATGACCATTGCGATGGACCAGTTTGTAAATCAGGGTGCGAAGAACCGCTACATGTTCGGCGGCAAAACCACAGTGCCCATGGTTCTGAGAACGCAGGGCGGCGCCGGCCGAGGCATTGCCGCTCAGCACTCACAGAGCCTGGAGGCGTGGTTCGTGCACGCTCCGGGCGTTCTCATCGTCACTCCAGCCACCCCCTACGACGCAAAGGGGCTTCTGAAAACCTCCATACGCGACGACAATCCGATCCTTTTCGTCGAGCACAAGATGCTCTACAAAACTAAAGGAGAGGTGCCCGACGAGGAATATACAATTCCGCTGGGTGAGGCGAATGTTACGCGGGAAGGAAAGGATGTCACAGTAGTTTCCTACTCTGCGATGGCATTGGATGGGCTGAAGGCCTGCGGGATGGCTGAGGAGGAAGGGATCGATGCCGAGATGATCGACTTGTGCTGTCTCAAGCCGCTCGACATTCGCTGCGTGATAGACTCGGTGAAGAAGACGGGGAGGCTCGTGCTCGCCTCAGGCGCGTGCAGGAACGGCAACGTGGTAACGGAAATCGCGATGCGCGTGAACGAGTTCGCTTTCGATTACCTCGACGCGCCGATTGCGCGCGTTTGCGCCGCAGATGTTCCCATACCCATGAGCCCGGTGCTCGAGGACGCGACAATTCCCGATGCGGGGGATATTCTGGAAGGGATAAAGAAGGCGCTGGCCCGCTAGTATGGAGGATGCGAGGTGATTCAGAAAGTGTTCATGCCCAAGCTCGGGCAGACGATGGAAGAAGCGACCGTAGAGAAATGGGCAAAGAAGGAAGGAGACACTGTAGCGCGGGGAGACATCCTGCTGGAGATAACTACGGATAAGGCCACTCTCGAGGTCGAGTCGTACGTAAGCGGCGTGTTGAGGAAGATCCTTGCCAAGGAGGGGGAGGTTCTGCCGGTTAACGCTGTCATAGCGCTGGTTGGCGAAGCGGACGAGGCACTTCCTTCCGAGGAGGAAATCGCCGGAATGGTTGGAAAGAAAGAAGAGCCCGGCGCACCGAGTGCCGTTAGAGAAGCACCGGCTGAAAGGGCAGCCCCGGAGGTCGAGGTGCCTGCCCCGGCTCCCCCGCCTGGCCGCCGGTTCGTCTCGCCTCGCGCAAGGCGCCTCGCCAAGCAGAAGAAGGTCTACCTAAACGTAATCTCCGGCACCGGCCCCAGCGGCAGGATAGTGGAAAAGGACGTTAAGTCGTACCTTGAGCGGCTCGAGGGAGTGAAGGCCACCCCAACCGCCAGGGAAGTCGCCTACGAGCGCGGGGTTGACCTAACCGCCGTCAAAGGAACCGGCCCCGGGGGGAAAATCGTAAAGGATGATGTATTGGCTGCCGCTCCGGCCGTCGCCGCGCCTGCAGCAATGCGTGTGGAACTCACCGCAATGCGGAAGATCGTCGCCGAGCGGATGACTTTCAGTAAGACCCACATCCCTCATTACTATCTCAACATAGCAGTTGACATGACCGAGTGCGTGCGGCTGCGCGCAAAGCTCAACGAGACTGCGCCGACGAAGATCTCCTACAACGATTTCCTCACGCGCGCCGTCGCTCTCGCCATGCTCGAACACCCAAAGGTCAACGCGGTCTGGAAGGACGAATACATCGAGCAGAATCCGGATATAAACATAGGGATCGCGGTCGCTCTGGAAGACGGTCTAATTGTGCCGGTCATAAGAAACGCCGACCGCCTTTCGCTGGAGCACGTGGCCGCCGCATCCCAGAGCCTCATCGAAAAGGCGCGCGGCAAGCGCCTCACGCCCGACGAATACACGGGCGGATCGATTACGATCTCTAACTTGGGGATGTTCGATGTGGAGAGCTTCATCCCCGTCATAAACCCGGGCGAGAGTTTGATCCTCGGCGTAGGCAAGATCCAGGATGCCCCCGTCGTCATCGAAGGCGCAATCCACATCCGGTCAATGATGTACCTAAGCCTTTCAGGTGACCACCGGGCTGTGGACGGCGCTGTAGCCGCCGCATTTTTGAAACGAGTGAAGGAGCTTGTCGAGGATCCGGAGAAGCTCTAGCAAGGCAGCCAACCGTGAGAGACGAACTGGGGCGGGAAATCACCTGCCTGCGCGTTTCGGTAACCGACCGATGCAACCTCCGCTGCACCTACTGCATGCCGGCGGAGGGGGTTCCCCTTCTCAAGCGAGACGAGATCCTCAGCTACGAGGAAATTGAACGGGTCGTCCGGCTTTCGCTGTCGCTGGGGATAAGGAACGTAAAGCTCACCGGAGGCGAGCCGCTGGTCCGCAAGGATCTCTCGCATTTGGTCAGGCGTCTCGCCTCGATCCCTGGAGTTGAGGATCTCTCCCTTACGACCAACGGAACACTCCTCGAGCACTACGCAGCCGAACTTTCTGATGCAGGGCTTCACCGAATCACGGTGAGCCTGGACACGCTGGACGAGCGAAAGTTCCGCGACCTTACGCGGGAAGGCGGGCTTCAAAGCGTCCTTGACGGCATAGCTGCTGCCCGCCGCGCCGGGTTCAGCGCCATCAAAGTAAACACCGTCGTGATGCGAGGCATCAACGACGAGGAAGTGGCAGATCTGGCTGAATGGGCCATCAGTCAAAAGCTGCCTATCCGGTTCATCGAGTTCATGCCGCGGGGCGTCTGGCAGGAGCTTCCGGACGACATCGTTGTGCCAACGGAGGAAACCTTTCGCCGCCTCTCGGCCCTCGATCGCCTGGTTCCTCTGTCAAGGTCCCGCTACGATACGGGGCCCGTTTCAACTTATACCTTCGCAGACCTAGGCGGATCTATAGGATTCATCTCACCTGTGACGATGCCCTTTTGCGCCCGCTGCAACAGAATAAGGCTCACGGCGGACGGCTTCATAAAGCCCTGCCTGCTGCACGAGGTAAGGCTTCCCATTTTCGACATGCTGCGAAGCAATGCGGGCGACGAGGAGGTTCTGGGCGCAATCGGCGAGGCCGTTGCCAGCAAGCCTTCACACCACCCCCAGCGCCGCAGCTTTCCGATGAATAGAGTCGGCGGATAGCCCAAGGATATGAAAGATAACGAACCAAGGATGATCGACGTCTCCGGCAAGGATGAGACCGTTCGCACAGCGGTTGCGACCGCGCGCGTGAAGATGAAGCCGGAGGTCCTCGAACTGCTGCTGCAGGGAAAGCTGCCGAAAGGCGACGCGCTCTCGGTGGCCCGCGTGGCGGCTATCCAGGCGGCGAAAGAAACAAGCCGCCTCATGCCGATGTGCCACACGATTTCGGTGGAGCATATCGAGGCGAAGTTCCGCCCCCTCCCACCGGACGGCATCGAAATCACGACCACGGCCAGGGCTACCGCCAAGACTGGGGTGGAGATGGAAGCGCTCGCTGCCGCGGCCGTCGCTGCGCTCAACATATACGATATGTGTAAAGGATTGGATCGAGGAATCGTGATAAGCGGGGTAAGGCTGCTGAGGAAAACAGGCGGCAAATCAGGCGACTTTCGAGCAGAATGACCTTCAGCTCTTACTCCTGCCAGTCACTGAGCTTGCCGTCCTTGAAGAGGAGTACCTTTTCGCCGTAAAGCCACTTGTCCTGCCGACGCTGGCTGTCCTCGGCAGAAATCACCCCCTGTGGATGTCCCCGCACTACCAGAACCTGCTCCATGGTCATCCCCTGCAGCAGCGTGCTATTCTCGATCGCTTCCTTGACACGAGCAAGCAGTTTGGGATTGTCACTGATGTACGCGCGCCTCTTGAGCTCCTCATCCTGGAATGAAATCGCCTCACGTTGGAAGGTTCCCTCCCGCCAGATGTCCTGGTAGACGGAGTCCGTTCCAATCGGCTGAAGCGAGAGCTTTACCGACCTGGCCGAGCCAAGGTCCACCATTGCCGGCGCGAAACCCCTCTTGTGCAAGACTACCGTAACCGGAGCTGGAATCGTGAGCACGCTGGGGGTCAGTCCCAAGATTTTCAACTTCCCCGGGTGCTCCTCGACCATAACCCGTACAATAATTTTTGCGCCCGAGGGCTCAGATGATAGCTCAACATCCAGGGGGAAAAGTCCGCGTTGCGCCGATCCTCCTGAAACACATCCAGCAACGGTAACGACTGCCAGAGCAATCGCTGCAGCGACCTTATTCGAACCTCTGAGGGCCATCATTTCCTCCTGATTGCGATCTCCTACTGCCTGCGGACGAACATTTTCCCTGCGAGCTGGTTGACCAGCCCTTTCAGCTCCAGCATCATCAGAGCGCTGCTCACTTTCTGGGCGGGCATCTCCGCCGAAACGATCACGTTCTCAATGTTGACAGGCTTCCGGCCCAGTGCCCCCAAGACCTTCCTTTCGTCGCCGCTGAGGCCGGGCGGAGATTGGCTTCCCCCCTCCCCTGCTTCTTCCGTAACGCCGAGGCTTTCCTGGATGTCAGGAAACTCATCGAGGATATCCTCCACCTCTTCCACCAGCTTCGCTCCCATCTTGATGAGCCGGTTCGTGCCGCGGCTCAGGTAGCTTCCTGCCTCGCCGGGCACGGCAAAGACCTCCTTTCCCTGTTCCAGCGCCCAGTTTGCAGTTATGAGGGCTCCGCTGCGCCTGCCGGCTTCCACCACCACCACACCCAACGAAAGCCCGCTTATGAGCCGGTTCCGCCTGGGGAAGTTGGTCCCTTCCGGCGCGGTCTGCGTTGGGAACTCGCTTATCACCGCGCCCTGCCCGGCGATCTCCTCAGCCAACCCCCTGTTGTGCCTCGGGTAGATCCTCCCAAAGCCCGAGCCGAGGACGGCGATAGTTCTGCCACCCGCCTTGAGGCAGGCCTTGTGCGCCGCCGAATCTATTCCCTGGGCAAGCCCGCTAACCACGGTTATCCCCCGCACAGCGAGTTCCCTGGCCAGACGTTCCGCGCGCGACCGCCCGTAATAGCTGCACCGCCTGGACCCCACTACCGCAAAGGCAAGCAGGTCTTCCCGCTTCCAATGACCCTTCACGTACAGCACGATAGGAGGATCGTGAATGTACTTGAACCCCTCCGGATAGCCGTCGCCGCCTATCGTGACCAGTCGAGCGCCGAGCTGCGCGGCGCGTTCGAGCTCGCGTTCAGCTTCGTCACTCTCGCGTATCCTCACGATCTCAGCAGCCAGCTTCCGCCCTACCCGTGGGACCGCGGCCAGATCCCTGTGCCGCGCCTTCATGACTTCCTCCACAGACCCGAGCCGCTCCACCAGAGCCAGCGCCGTCTGCGGCCCCACCCCTTTCGCCAGCGCCAGATTGAGGTAGCCGATCTCGTGGGCCTCCAATCTACCCAGCTCCTAGCCGATCTTCAGCAACTCTGCCACAATGCTGTCGTCAACCTTACACCCGACATCCACCTCCCCTATTCGTCTGGGAAGCACCCAGCGCAGCGTTCCGCCGCGCGTTTTCTTGTCGTGATGCATGGTCTCAAGAATCTCTTCAGGCCGAATCGGCCGCCCGATTCCCGCAGGCAACCCGATTCTCTTCAGAAGGCGCGTAAGTCTCTCCAGAACATTCTCATCACACAGCTTCAGTTCGATGGCAAGCCGCGCGGCAAATACCATCCCCATCGCCACCGCATGGCCGTGCTTCAGCCCGCGGTAAGAAGCCGCCGACTCAAGCGCATGCCCCAGCGTGTGGCCGAAGTTAAGGATCGACCGCAGTTCGGCTTCCTGCTCGTCTTTTTCGACCACACTCGCCTTGAGACGGCAGTTCCACGCCACCATCTTCTCCAGCGGATCGGCTTCGAGCTTCATAAGCTCGTCGCAGTGCTCCTCCAGGAACGAGAAAAGGTCAGCATCCAGTATGACGCCGTGTTTTACCACTTCCGCCATCCCAGATACCAGCTCGTCGTGCGGAAGGGTCTTGAGCGTGCTCGTGTCGGCGACGACAAGGCGCGGCTGGTGGAAAGCGCCCACGAGATTTTTCCCTTTCTTGAGGTTGACCGCGACCTTGCCGCCCACGCTGCTGTCTATCTGGGCAAGGAGCGAAGTCGGCGCCTGAAGCAAGGCGATCCCGCGCATGAACGTCGCTGCGGCGAACCCCGCCAGGTCCCCCACCATGCCGCCGCCCAGCGCGATGACCGCCGAGTCGCGATCCATTCCCAGGTCAAGGAACTCGTTGTAAAGCCGCTCAGCCGTCTCTAAAGACTTACTCGCCTCGCCGGCCGGAACTTGCACAGTTTCTGCGGAAAACTCCCAGGAGCGCAGCCGTTCCTCAAGCGACGCCGCGTAGATGGGGCCCACATCGGAGTCGGTGACTGTCGTCACTTTCCTGGACGGAAGCAGGTCGGCAAGTAGCTCCCCGGCGGCCTGCCAGGCATCCTCGCCCACCAGAATCTCATAACTTCGCTCGGCCAGGTTTACAGGTACCCTTTGCATGTACTCCTCCACTTGAAGAAGGAAATTCTACCATCATCGGGCGATTCGGATAAACAGAAAACGGGAAGTTCACAATACGATCGCACGTGGCGGGCTGCGGGAACACTCCCGTTTAGAGCCGGCTCTAACGGCGCTTGGCCCAGTCCCCGCTTTTAGGCGGCTCTCTTGCCCCGCCCCAGGCTGACCCTATTCCTGCACCTGACGGCTCTCTCCTCACCTGAAGAGCTCATCGCGGTTCGCGACTTCTCTGACCCATTCGAGAAGCTTTTCCTGGTCGCCAAGCCGCCCTCGGAATTCCTCCTCCTCGAGATATTTCACGTCGCCGTCCACGAACAGGACGTTACGACCGGGCTCCTTGCGCCGCGTGAAGGTCACGCCCAACCAAGTTTTCCGATGCAAGTGGCACACGGGTCTCTTGTCAAACAGGACCATCAAATTACCCCACGAATCAGCGCGAAAACCTGGCAGGTATGTGTAGCTCGTGGTGGAAGGGCGGAGGCCGCCTGCCTGCGCGGACCGGCCGCGCCCCGAGAGGCGCCAACCCCCGATGATATCGTCCGAGCTTGGACAGAGGAGAAGACCAGCGTCGAAGACGTACGGTTCGGCCCCCTCCTCGTCTCCATATGCAAGTATTCCCAGCGCGTACGAGCTGTCGGTTCCCGGCGGACCGATGGGAAACCAGCCGTCGTAATCGGTGGAGTAAATATAGAGTGCAAGGCCGATTCGCTTCAGGTTGCTCTTGCAGGAGGAGCGACATATTCTTGTGTTGCTCTCAAAGGCACGATACATGAAAAGCAGCAGCCATGCGAGCGTGAGCGACCCTACCACCAGGCCGCTAATTGCAATGGGGCGGGTTCCCTTAGGCCGCGGCGTCCGCTTAGAACCGCGAAGTGCTCCGAAGGCGAGCATGACCGCGGGAATTGCCAGCAGGAGACCGAAACAGAACAGCGCCTTCCCCTCAAAGAACCATATCAGAAAGGTGCTCGCTCCCGCTGCGAGGAGGGCAAACACTAGGCTCGCGATTGCTGGGGCACGACCGAGACGGCCGCCCGGAGGCGTCGCTTTCAATTTCTCCTCATCCATCGTTTATCCTCCCGCTTGTCCAAGTTCCGTTCGCTTCGGACGGAAACTTCGCATAGGATGCCTCCGAAAGCCACGGGTGTCTTTCAGTCCGCGGAGCGCAGCCGCTGGTCCAGCAGGAGCTGGATTTGCCAGATAAGGCGCTCGGTGAATTCGTGCTCCTTGAGGTATTCCGTGTGGCCGTCGAGGAAAAGTACGTTGCGGCCGTTTTCATGACGGTCCGTATCGTCGAAGACAACCATGCTGTCCGGGTGATCGCTTGCCTTCATGCCGGCCAGGTAGACGTAGCTGGTCGAGGAGGGCCGGAGGCCGCCTCCAGCCCCGGAGTAGCCGCCTTCCGCCCTCGGCCAGGCCCCTACCCTGTCGTCAGAACCGGGGCAGATGAAAATGTCGGCCCAGGTTATGTAGGGCTCCTCCCCGTAAGCCAGGATCCCGAGCGCGTACGAACTGTCCGTCTCCGGCGGGCCTATGGGAAACCAGTCGTCGTAATCGGTCGCGTACAGGTGCATCGCGAGGCCGATCCGCTTCAGGTTGTTCTTGCAGGAGCCCCGATATCGGTACCTGCGCGTCTGACAACCGACCATGAAGAACAGGAGCCACGCAAGCGTGAGCGAGCCTACCACCAGGCCACCAATTGCAGTGGGCCGGTTCCCCTTGGGGCGCGGCGTCCGCTTAGAAGCGCGAAGTGCTCTGCACGCGAAAATTACCGCAGCAATCGCCAGTACGGGACCGAAACAAAAAAGCCCCTGCGGCTCATCGAACCATGTAAGCGAGCTGCTCGCTCCCGCTGCGAGCAGACCCAAGACCAGGCTCGCGATTGCACCGGCACGACCGGGACACGCGCCCCCAGGCGCCGCTTTCGGTCCTTCCTCATCCATCGCTTGTCCTCCCACTTGTCCAAGTTCCGTTCACTTCGGAGGGAAAGTTCGCATAGGATGGCTCCGAAAGCCACAGGCATCGTTTCAGTCCGCGGAGTGGTGTCGCTGACCCAGCAGGACCTGCATTTGCCAGATGAGCCGCTCGGCGAACTCCTCCTCCTTGAGGTATTCCGCGCGCCCGTCGACGAAAAGCACATTGCGGCCGTTTTCATGGCGTGCCGCATCATCGTCGAAGACAACCATGCTGTCCGGATGATCGCTCGACTTCGTACCAGCCAGGTAGACGTAGCTGGTCGAGGAGGGCCGGAGGCCGCCTTGAGCCGCAGAGTGGCCGGCTTCCCTCCTCGGCCAGGCCCCTACCCGGTCGTCAGAGCCGGGGCAGATGAAAATCTCCGCCCAGGGTATGTACGGCTCCTCCCCGTAAGCCAGGATCCCAAGCGCGTATGAACTGTCCGTCTCCGGCGGCCCTATGGGAAACCACTCGTCATAGTCCGTCGAGTAAATATGGAGCGCGAGACCGATCTGCTTAAGGTTGTTCCTGCAAGAGGGCTGGCGGGATGGCCCGGTCCCTCTGGTAGCTGCATAGGCGAAGAAGAACACAAACCAGGCAAGGGCCGCGTACCCGGTCACGAGACCGGCGATTGCAGTGCCTCGGATCCCCCTGGCACGGCCACCGTGCTTGAGAGCCCGGAGCGCCATGTGCCCGGAAATGACCCCGGGAATTGCGAGCAGCGGCGCGAAACACGCAAGCGCTTCCAGCCCGTACCAGATCCCCCATATCCTCGCCGCAGTAGTCGCTGCCAGGGCGAGAAGTGTCAACGCCAGGCTCGCAACTGCCAGGTGAAATGCACTTTCTGCAGTTGCGCGCCGTACCGGCCTCGATTCTTCCTCATGCATGGTTTACCCTCCGTATTCGTTAATGGAAGCTTCTTGCTCCCCCAGGCGCTTCTGGAATTCCTCTTCCTTGACGTGTTCCGTGCGGCCATCGAGGAAAAGGACGTTGCGGCCGCCGTCGTGGCGCTCGGGGCTGTCATCGAAGAGCAGCATGGTGTCGGCATGATCTGCAGCCGCATAGCCGGGCAAGTAAGTGTAGCTGGTGGAAGACGGACGCAAGCCGCCGCGTTCGGCGGACCAGCCCCGGCCGGATAGCCGCCAATGCCCGGGGAGATCGTCCGAGCTTGGACAGAGGAAAATGGCAGCGTCCAAGAGGTACGGTTGCGCCCTCTCCTCGTCTGCGTATGCAAGTATTCCCAGCGCGTACGAGCTATCCGTTCCCGCTGGGCCGATGGGAAACCAGCCGTCGTGGTCGTGCGCATAGACCTGCAGCGCCAGGCCGATCATCTTCAGGTTGTTTTTGCAGGCTCTTCTCCTCGCCAGGTCACGATCCGGCCCACGACGCAGAAGCACCTGCGGCAGCAAAACCGCGGCAACGATGAGGACTGACGAATACCCGATCACCAGACCACCGAATCCGATGGCCCCGGTCGCTCTGGCGCGGCCGAGCCGCTTAGCCAGCCTGATGGCCACATGCGCGAAAACTACCCCTGGAATCGCGAATGCGGGGACATAGAAAAGGACTACTTCCAACCGGCCGGATTGGAAGCGGAGCCCCGGCAGGACCAAGCCCACCCATCCCAGAAGGCCTAACGTCAGACTAACCAGCGCCAGGGCAAGAGCTTTGAAGCGATTCCCGTTTAGCGGCCCCTGTTTCTCCACCCATTCATCCATATGTCGCCCGACCTTCCCGTCACACACTTACGACTAGAACCCAACGTCTGACTTCAAGTGATACGATGTCTTGCTCAGACGGCGTGTCTCATAGTGCGGTCAGTCCGGCTGAAGCTTCCTCAGCTTCTTCACGTCGGCGCTTATTTGGACGAAGCCGCACGCGCTGCAGACGCGCGCCCGCAGTCCCACCAGGGATTCGGCGAATACCCAGAACTTCGTCCTCTGCGGCTTGAAGTAGAGCCGCCCCGTTCCCTGCAGTCGTCCGTCTACCAGTACGTTATGCCCGCACGCTGCGCAGCGGCCCGCCGCGGCCTCTGCTTCCTTGCGGCCCGTCGTCTTTTCAATTACCGCGTCCAGCCCCTCTCTCGAAAATCGCGTCGAGCCCCCAACCTTATAGAACGACAGCTCCCCGTTCCTCATCCAGCGGAAAATCGTCGGCTGGCTCACTCCCAGGTACTCTGCCGCTTCCCCGATCGAGTACCATTCCTTGCCTTCGGCCGCGGCGGGCTGTGCAACCTGTGCAGCTTCAAGTGCCATTTTGCAGCTCCTGTCATTTACGCTCGTACCATATCATTGCCTATCATCTGCTCTCAGGCTTGTCAAGGGAAAAATCAAGAAATCTTTCCTCGCCGGTCTTGAATTGCAGGGCCGATAAGGACGTGTAGAGGGGAAGCACCACCCCCGCCACCTCCCCTCCCCCAAGCATAACCTGCTGCGGTCAAAGAGGTTATGGTGCGGAGCCACCCATGCATATGGAGTGAATGCTGCCGTGGAACTACCTAGGGAGAGCCGTCGCCCGGCATGGAAAAAAATGCTAGAGGTTACCCCAATCCAGCCTTATCCGCCCGCTGGGGAGCTAGCAGGCTGTCTATTCCTGGGCGGCTTCGGGGTTTGCTCAATCGGGTACATCGGCGCGTGGTCCGTGGTATCTTCCCAATTCTTCATGTCGGCCTTCAGCGCCGCCAGAACGGCCGCGTGCTTGGGATCCTCGATGACGTTCCTGGTCTCCCACGGATCGGTCGCGTAGTCGAACAGCTCCTCGTATGGCTGCTTGCGGTTTTCGTGGTGGACGTACTTGTGAGTATGCGTGCGTGCAATGGAGCAGCGACCCACCGCCCTGCCCGGATATCCTATTTCGGAGAATATCGTTTTCCTCCACTCCACCTTTCTCCCCTCCAGGAGCGGAACCATGCTCAGCCCCTGCACCTTGTCGGGATACTCCAGCCCGGCGAGCTCGCAGAGCGTCGGCATCAGGTCAATGGAACCGACGAGTTCGTTGACGACTTTTCCGCCCGTCACTGCGCCCGGCAACCGGATAATCATCGGCACCCGCACCGTGGCGTCGAGCCCGAGCACATACTTGGTCCACGCGCGGTGCTCCGCCATCATCTCGCCGTGGTCGGCGGTGTAAACGACGATTGTTTTGTCGGCGAGTCCCAGTCTCTCAAGCTCAGCCAGCACGCGGCCGATGTTGTAGTCCACCTGTGTCACAAGTCCGTAGTAGAGAGCCAGCACCTTGCGGTGGTCCGCTTCCGTCAGCTTGCGGAATTGGTTTTTCGCCTGCATCAACATCCACGGCATGGAGGAGCGCTCGTAGTCAAAATTGCCCGGCAGAGCAAGGTCGCCCGGATTGTACATCTTGGCCCACGGCTCCGAGGGTGTGATGGGCGTATGAGGGCCGTAGAACGAGTACCACGCGCAGAAAGGCGTATCCTTGTGCTCTCGCAAGAACTTGATGGTCGCCGCGGTCCAAAAGCCCATAGGATGATGATCGTTGTCGGCATCGCTCACGCCAACCGGCCCGGAGATTTTGAAGGGCAGCCAATCCCCCTTTGCGTAAGCAGTTGGCTGCCGCTCGTCCTTCAGAAACTGGTTGTACTGCGGCATGTCGATCACGGTGTCAAACCCGTGCTTGGTCGGATGATTTCTCATGTGGTGCTTGCCGATGGTCGCCGTCGAGTAGCCGGCCTCTTTGAAGACCTCGCCGATGGTCACCTCGTCCAGCGGCTCCCTCACGCCGTTCCAGCGGCATCCGTGGCTGTGGGCGTAGCGGCCTGTAAAGAGCGTGTACCGCGACGGGCAGGACTGGGGCGTCTGGCAGAAGGCATTGGGTAAGCGCCAGCCTTCTCCGGCAAGCCTATCCAAATTCGGAGTCTGAATTTCACGATTGCCTGCGCAGCCCAACGCGCGCGCGTTGTGCTGGTCGCTCATCATAAAGAGCACGTTAAGCTTCTGACGCTCTCGTGACTTCGTCGCGGATGCGCATGCATTCAAGCCGAACAAACCGGCGGCTGCTGTTCCCGCGACGGTGCCTTTGATAAACTCACGACGGCTGATCCTTCGACGCATTTCGGCATTCCTTTCTGCCTGCAGTGTCGCAGCGCGCAACGTTCTTCGAGGTATTCCGCGACACGAAGCCCCAGCCACGATCTGGAATTCACATTGTACCCAACTGGCCCGCTGATTGGAACGCTTTTTCCGGCAAACTCGATACCTCAATCAAGCTCTTCTCCGGTGCACGGTCGGAGGCAAATAGTTGAGACACAAAGAGGTAGCAGGCGAAATGAAATCCAGGCAGCGGATGCCGCAGAGGAGTTCCCTGGCTCCCGTCACTCCGCCGGCGGCCTCGGCAGGACGACGAGTTCCTCGCTGCGGATGACAGCAAGCCTTTGGGAAGGCGCGATCAGTGCAGTCTGAAGTTCTGAGAGATCGCTTACAACGCGCCCGTTCACGGCGACTATCCTGTCGCCGGCTCTCACGCCGGGCCACCCGCCGTCCGCGATAACTACGAGCCCATTCTCACGGAGCCTCAAGCCACCGGCACAAAGCCACACTTGCTCCGTCGACTCGCTTCGCTCTTTGGCCTCGACGCGGAGCCAGGCCCTCTGCCCGTCCCTCAGCACTGCCAGCTCAATTTTCTGCCCTGGGGCCACCGTCATTAGGTTTCTTTCGATATCCGCGAGGGAACGAACCGCGCGCCCTGCCAAGTCTACCAGTACGTCACCGATGGAGAGACGCCCCCTGTGAGCGGGTGAGCCCTCGACCAGACCGACCACCAGTGCACCTTCTCTGGGGAGGAGTCGCGCCGTCGCCTTCAGGGAGCGCGCGGGAACTGCCGAGAGCCCCAGCCATGCCCTGCGGACGCGGCCGTGGGCTATTAGTTCCTGGGCCACGTGCCTCACCACATCGGCGGGAACGGCCAGCCCCTGCCGCGCGGCGGGGAGTTCAATGGCCGCTTGAACAGGGCCAGAGCCGCCAGGCAGCGGACGTCTCACAGTCGGCGAAACCAACCGCCCCGACAGAAGGCCTACCATCTCCCCTCTTGTGTTTATGAGCAAGCCCCCCACATCACCGGGACCAACGGCAGCAGTAGTTTGGATAATCCACGCCGGGCCTCGCGTGACGGCCATCCTTCCTACTTGGCTAACGATCCCGAGGGAAGCACCGGAGCCGAAAGGGCTACCGACCGCCACAACCCACTCGCCGACCTTCAACTCGCTTGCCTCCGCCAGCTTCACTCCAACCCCACGCAAGTCGGAGGCTTTCAGTAATGCGATCCCGCTGACTTCATCAAGCCCTCCCGGCGCAGCCCCACGCCGGTTGCCCGATCGTGTCACGATCTCGAATCGCTCGCCCCTATCAACCACTGCTTTCAAAGTAACCACGTTGCCGACGCCATCCCATATCACCCCTGCCCCAACCCACTTCCCACCGCCCGGGCGCTCTGAAATCACCGACACGACGCACTTATGAGCTTCAGCAACAACGGGGTCCAGGTCCGCAGAGGCCGGGCCCTCAGCCCAAACAAATGCGGGCGCAATTAAGCACGCGGCTCCCAGGAAAAACAGCCTGCTCAACGCCGTCATCAGAACCGCCCCCATCCTCCGTTATCGGATGCCCTGACCACCTCGAAGTCGTACTCCTGGACAACCGGCAGGTAATCCTCGGCCACGAACTCGTATCGTATGTCTTCGGGTGCGGGTGTCTCTGTCGGGACCATTGCTCTTTCTGCTGGGGAGTTCTCCGGGTTGGGCTTTTGTGTCCCTACCAGCCCAACCCACAGCCCTGCGGCGACAAGCAGCACCCCCACGAGAGCCACCGCTGGCGTCGCAACCGGGATGCGCCGACGAACGGTTCTCCGCTTCCCCCTATTTAGCCGCTCTCTTATCGCGCTCCAGCACTCCGCGCTGGCGGCATCGCCCCATTTCACTTCACTTCCAACGTGACGCAGAGCGTTGAGCGCGCTGTCCATGCTGGCAAATTCCTCGGCGCAAGCTGGACACACTTCGAGGTGCGCGCGAACCATTTCCGCCTTGCGGCCGTGGAGTTCACCGGCTGCAAGCGCCCCCAGTTTACGGCGAGCTATCCAGCATCTCAATCGCATCTGTCAATCTCCGGCATTCCACCTATCGAGGTGACCTTCTCTACGCCAGATGTCCTCAAAAAGACGCCGCGCTCGATAAATCCGCCACCTTGTGGTAGCTTCTTTGCATCCTATTAACCGCGCGATTTCGCGCGGGGACATCCCTTCCATCTCCCTCATCACCAGGGCCACTCTGTACCTCTCCGGGAGCTTCATAAGGACGTCGTGTACTGCCGCCCTGAGGTCCTTTCTCTCGGCGGCCTCCCAAGGCTCTTCCGATGAGCCCTGCGTCTGCTCCTGCAGTATCGCTTCGCCGCCCCTGCGTTTCCTCTTTCGAAGCCTGTCCCTTATCAGATTCACTGCGACGCGGTGCAACCACGCCGAGGCACCTCGCTTGGGATCTACTGTCCGCAGTGAGCGGAAAAGCCTGACGAACGAGTCCTGGAGCACATCCAGCGCCGCTTCGTAATCCCCCAGCAGATGGTAAGCGAGCCTGAATATCCTGCCGCTGTGAATTCGAGCCAAAGCTTCCAGCGCCGCTTCATCGCCCGAGATTCCCAGCTTAATAAGCTCTCCCTCGGCAAGCCGATCGTCGCGAACTCCGGCCTGAGCAGGAACAAGATGTTCGTCACTCATCAGGTTTCTCCAACATTCTATACGGTCGAGGTCGGTGCGCCGTTTGGGCGTCCCGAGCGCAGCCTGTCTACAGCCCTTCTAAACCGCTGCCGGTCCCCGCTCTCAAATCGAGTGGCAATTAGGATGGCCGCGAGCAGGACTAGCGTCACAGCGATAGCCGCTACAAGGCTTTTCCACCATCCTTGCGGTTGCGCAAGCGGCTCCACGCCGGACAGGATGATTACAGGGGTGACTTCCAGCTCTCCGCGCTTGTTGGGATAGGCGGCTATCCGGTAGAAGACCCCGTAAAGCTTGCCGGCGACACCTTGTGTCAATCCCAGAGGTCTGGGGGTGAAGAAGCTGAATATCTGCCTTTCAGCATCAATGAACTGCCCTTCGACGGAAACTCCTCTGAGGAGGCTCTGCTCGGCTCTAAGGATCTGGCCGCTTACGGTGATCCCCTTGCCCCTGTACAAGTCGGGTGAGGAGACCAATTCTTCGTAAGTAGTCGGCCCGAAGCCAGCTTTGCCCGGTCCCCCCGCGGCGGCCCAATCGAGAAGCAATTGGAGCAATTCCGGCTTTTCCTCCACGCCCAAGCGCTGATAGTCCGTCGCAGCAAGCTGGCGGAGTTCGGCCTGGCCTGGGCCGGCCACCCCGCTCTCGGGGACATGGGGGACGACGCCGGCTTGCCTCGATGTCCGTCCCAGGTGACGTCCAACCAGTAACAGCCCCACTAGAAACCCCGCGATTAGAATGAGTTTAATCATGTCGCGCCGGACAAGCAGCCCTTGACCAAGGAAACGGCGGCCGGATATATTTGGATTGGGCGACGTTGGCATCGTTACTCCCCGGCTTTAATACTATTCTAAAGGAGAAATCTGTCAATGGGGAGCGTCACTCGCAAGGGCACGGGCAAAAGCGAGAGCGGCGAATTTCCAACCTACGAGGCGGCCCTCTCATACCTCATGGGTTTCATAAACTACGAGAGGAAGGTCCCTCAGAAGTACAACGACGCCACGTTCGACCTGAGCGGAATGAATAGGCTGCTCGAACTCGTGGGCTCTCCGCACCGACTTCCATGTGCGCACATCGCCGGAACCAAGGGGAAAGGTTCCACTTCCACCATCCTTGCTTCCATTCTGCGCGCGCACGGCGTTAGGACCGGCCTTTACACGTCTCCGCACCTCTTGGCGTGGGAGGAGCGAATATCAGTCAACGGGGACTGGATCAGCAAGGATCAGATGCGCGTGCTCATCAGCCGCCTGCGGCCCGCGCTGGAACGCCTCAAGCTGGAGAGTCGCACCGCCTCGCCGACTTTCTTCGAGGCGCTGACGGCGCTTGCCTGGCTTCACTTCCGATCCGAATCGGTTGGACTTGCCGTGATGGAAACCGGGCTCGGCGGCAGATTGGATGCAACCAACGTCAGCTTGCCCTCGGCGTGCGGGATAACCAACATTGATTACGACCACACGGGGATACTTGGAGACACTCTTGAAGGCATCGCGCGGGAGAAGGCCGGGATAATAAAGGAAGGCGTGGCTCTCGTATCGGCCCCTCAAGCACCGGAGGCGGAAAAGGCGATCCGCAATCGAGCCGCCGACCTCGGGGCACCTTCCTGGTTTGTGGGAAAGGATATTGAACTCTTTGACGTGAGAACATGGCGGCGAGGGGTCGGCTTTTCGCTGAGGACCCCGTGGTTCGACCTGATTGACCTCTATCTACCTCTGCTCGGCAGACACCAGGCCGTCAATGCGGCCATTGCGATATCGCTCGCGGAGCTGCTGTCCCAGGCCGGGCATTTCTCGATAAGGGAGGAACTTCTCCGGCAGGGTCTCCTGGATTCGAGGCTTCTCGGACGGGCCGAGGTGGTCTCCCGCCGTCCCTTAGTAGTAATTGACGGCGCGCACAACCCGGCAGCCGTCCGCGCTCTCGTCCGGGCGCTCCGCGATTCGTTGAGCTACAGACACATGATAGTGGTAGTGGGAATGATGAAGGATAAGGATGCAGCGGCCCTGAAGGAACTTAACCATGCAGACCGCATAATTGCCACGGCCATCGATTACCCGCGCGCGCTGCCCGCGGAGGAGCTGGCCCAGGTTGCGCGAACCCATACCGCAGCCAGGGTTACTCATGTCGCCGATCCGAAAGAGGCCCTCGAAACGGCTCTATCCTGGGCGGACCCGACGGACCTGGTATGCGTGACCGGTTCGTTCTACCTCGCGGGCGAACTCAGGATATTCTTCCCCTAGCTGTCGATCCAGCCCCCTCCCAGCACCATATCGCCGTTATAGAAGACGACCGCCTGTCCCGGCGCGACGCCCTTTTCCGGCTCGTGGAAGGCAACCCTGACCGCATGGTCTTCGGGAATAACCTTTGCCCTCGTCGGCTTGTGCCTGTAGCGTATCTGGGCTTCACACTCGAGTTCCCCTTCGAGTCGGTCGAAGGCGATCCAGTTCAGGGCGGAGGCGCGGAGTTCCCGCCGAAGCAGATCCTTCTCGCTCCCGACAACCACCTCGTTCCTTTCGGCATCCAGCCTCACCACGTACCTCGGTTTGCCCAACGCTACTCCCAAACCCCGCCTCTGCCCTACGGTGTAAAGCTGGATGCCCCTGTGCCGGCCGATCACTTTGCCGCTCGACTCAACCATGAGCCCGCGGTTTATCTCCGCGGCACATCTTTCCCGAATCAAATCGCGATAATCCCCGGACGGAACGAAGCATATCTCCTGGCTTTCCAGCTTGTCGCTCACTCGCAGCCCCAGGCCAGCGGCTATCCGGCGAACCTCAGGCTTGCACAGCTCGCCCAGCGGGAATATCGCGCGTGAGAGCTGCCCCTGCCCCAGGCCAAACAGTAAGTAGGACTGATCCTTGTTTTCATCCAGTCCCTTCCTGAGGAGCCAGCGTTCGTTGCGCCGCTCGATACGAGCGTAGTGGCCGGTTGCCACATATCGGGCGTTTACTGCATCAGCGTATTCCAAAAGCCGGCCAAACTTGAGCTTGACGTTGCAAACGATACAGGGGTTTGGCGTCCGGCCGCGATTATACTCATCGCAGAAGTACTCTATTATTGATTCCATCTCGGTGGAGACATCCACGACGTAAAACCGAATTCCCAGCTTGTCGGCCACTCGCCTGGCGTCGTGAGCATCGGCGAGGCTGCAGCAGCGCTGCTGTCCATGCTGGTCGGCGTACGTTCCCCCTCTCATGAACAAGCCCGTAACGTCGTAGCCGCGCTCCTTGAGGAGAAAAGCGGCGACGCTGCTATCCACCCCACCACTCATGGCTGCGACGACTTTTTCCGACAACCCGGCCTCCGCTCTCGCAAAGAAATCGAGAAACTGCTAGATCGTGCTCAGCAGTTTTAACAGCAACCTGGGCACAAGAACTATGATCCACACGGCAATCGCGACGAGAAGCAGAGTGTACAGTACGGTAAGCACGGTGTAGAGAGCCTTCTCTCGCTGCGAGAATCCGCTGCTCCGCCAGAGAATCGGCAGGCCGAAAGCACCTAACACCAGAAACAAGATGACAAGTACGGGGGCGCGCTGGTCATACCACCGCCCTGGAACTCCCTTCCCGTCCCGGCCAGTTTCGGTCAAGATTATCCCCGCAGGGAGAAGTGCGTCAGCCAGAAAGGTCCTCTTGCTCGTCTATCACTTCCGCCTCAAAACTGTACACCTCGGTATCCTTGTCCTTCCACGCGTCTGCCGACAGCCCGGCCTTGTGGAGGCAGCAGTAACCCAGGAACTCCTCCTTGCTCCAGCCCGTTTCCGTCGCTACCTGGGGGAGAAAGCAGCCCGTCCTGAAACCGTGCATAATGTATATTCCCTCTTCCCCCAGCTTGAACCCCAGCGGGTCGCTCAGCTTCTTCAACGGTGAGAGCACAGACACCTCTATGTTAACGTCGCGTAGCTCCTCGGGGCGAAGCCTGTTATTAGCGAACCTCGGATCCTCAGTGGCGGAGGCCACCGCCATCTGCGCCGCCAATTTCCACAGTGCCAAATCCGAAGTGAACTGCCCCAGACAGCCGCGGAGTCGGCCATGCGTCTTTAGGGTGACGAAGACGCCGCATTTTTCGTTCAGCTCGGGCTCCGACGCGTCTAATTTCGGTACCGGCTTCCCGTTTACGGCGGCTTCCACCGCTCGCCGCGCTATTTCCAGCAGTCTCCTGCGCGCTTCCTTGCTGAGCATGCTACCCGCTCCTTCCGCACGTGGATTTGACGGTGAGTCCTTTTGCTTCTCATAGAAAACGATGGACTCGTACGCCACACAGTAATCCTTGTAGTCCCCCGTGAGGTCGCCGGAGGTTCTATAGTCCAGCAGTTTGCCTTCGAGCGCATCCTTTCGGCCTCGCAGCAACTCCATCATGATGAGGATCGGGTAGCGCCCGCATATGGTCGCGCCCGTCCGCTCCAGGAAGCTTGCGAATCCAGCAGGATCCAGGCTCATGATCTCTTCGGCGGCCTCAAGGTTTACCTGTCTGAGGTTTTGCTTTACGTTCTCCTTGAAGGGGTTGTAGGGCGACCTGGAGCCGGAGTGCGTGAAGTCGGAGCTTATGACTATCAGGGTTTGGTCGTCGAGGAACTGGGCCAGCGCTGCGGCCATCTGCTTTATTCCCCCGGCGTCCACCTCCCCGACCAATATCGGCACCAGCTTAAAGCCCGGTGTGACCTTCTGCAGGAAAGGAATCTGGGATTCCAGGCTGTGCTCTACATCGTGGGCCTTGTCGAGGGACTGAAAAAACTCGTTCTCAAGAAGCGCCTCGCATACCGCCCTGTCTACCTCGACAGTCCCAAGCGGGGTTTCGTAGTGCGTGTAAGACGGGACTGAAGCGCCGCGCAGGAATGTCCTGTGGCTCGGGCCAATGGCGATCACGCGGCGGTAGTTGTGTGTGCCGGCCGCCTTATAGCCGCAGGCAGCACATTGGCCGCAGTAGGCGTAGCCTGCGTGGGGGGAAATCAGCGCCACAGCCTTGCCCAACTTAGCTTCGGGAGCTTTCGCCAAGTACCCTTCTACGGCTTTGTCCAATCCGGCTTTGTCCGCCGGATACCAAGCACCCGCCACAGCGGGCCTGCGAACCTTCATTTTTTCACCAGCCTTTGCTGCCGTCTGCGATAGCACAAGTCCTGAACAGAATGGAAGCGAAGCGATTATCAGCGCGAGGATCGCGCTTTTGGTGCCGCTCATTTCTGACAATCCTCCAGCGCTCTTTCCACCGCTTCTTCGGGCGTAGCAACTCTGACGAACTCTCCCTTTCCTGAGAGCCATTTGCCGTCGAGGTCCGGTGTTCCCAGGGCAACCACTTTCCTCCGATTGTTCAGCGCGAGGGCTATCTCCGAAAGCGTGCCAAGTTTCCCGTCTACGGCAATTACCGCCCGGCCCGACAGCACGACGATGAGGTTCCGTGCGTCGTCCAATCCGGTGGCGATCGGAATGTCCACATACTGATTTGCATCTTCGAGGCCCGGGCCAGGGAGTATCCCAACGGTAAGACCTCCGCCCCTCTTCGCTCCCTTGCACGCCGCTTCCATTACACCTCCCAACCCGCCGCAGACGACCACCTTGCCCGCCTTTGCAAGGAGATAGCCTACCTGTTCCGCCTGTTCATACACCGCGCGAGAACAGGCGCTCCCGCCTATCACCGCGATACATCCGCCAGGTACCGGCAGCGCACTCATAGCCTATCCCTTCAGCAGTCTTATTACAAGGAACCCCAGCAACAGCAGGAAGACGAAGGCGATTGAAAGGAGGTTGAAATACCTATCTATGAAACCCCGCGCCCTTTCGCCGAAGATCCGCATCACCACCGAAACGATAAAGAATCTTGCCGACCTGCTCACGGCCGACGCCACCAGAAAGCGCAGGACGCTCAGGCCCGCAAAACCCGACGCAATGGTGAAGACTTTGTACGGAATAGGAGTGAAGCCCGCAGCACCCACCACCCACACGTCCCATCTGACGAACCACTGCTGTATTTCCCGAAACTGCTCCTGCAGGCCGTAGAACCTGATTACCGGCTCGCCCACTACCCCGAAGAGCTTCCAGCCAATCACGTAGCCCGCCATGCCACCGGCGACGGAGGCAGCGGAACAGATTAGCGCGTACCGAACGGCCCTGCGCGGCCGCGAAAGCCCCAGGGCGATGAGCAGCACGTCCGGCGGAACCGGGAAAAAAGACGCCTCGCTGAAGGAAAGGAGGCCCAGGGCCCACGCACCGTAGGGGGTCTCCGCCCAGCTGAGCACCCAGTCGTAGAGTGGTCGGAGCGGATTTCTGAGCCATCGCCTTTTTCTGCTCCGGTCGCGGTCCGAGTGTTCTTCACCTGTCATTAGCAGGATTATATATCGGCAATTGCGCCCGCTCAACCGGGCGTGCAGGCCGGGGCTGAAAGAGGGCGTCGGAATCCCGTTGATTCCGAGGTGAATGAGGCTAGAATCAAGATTATGGATGCGCCCTCCTGAGTGGACGAGAGGGACCACCGCGGCGACTGGTGTTAGGCTTGTCCACTCGCTGGCGCTTAGGTGCTTTCGGCCGACAACGACAGGATTGGCGAAGGACGCTCGAAATGAGGATCAAGTTCTGGGGGGTGCGAGGTTCCGTTCCCATCCCCGGCCCACACACCTCCTTTTTCGGCGGGAATACATCCTGCGCTGAGGTGGACGCCGACGAGGGTGTGCTGATTGTCGTTGACGCAGGCACAGGGATTAGGAGCCTCGGCAAAGACCTGACACGCCCCAGAGATTCTCTGCTGGTTCATCTCCTGATCACACATACCCATTGGGATCACCTGTGCGGCTACCCTTTCTTTGCGCCCCTCTATTCACCCGCCACAAAGGTGATCATACACGGGAGGGGTCACTTCGGCATGACGCTTGAGGAGATCATCTCAAACCAGATGAAGTATTCTTACTTCCCCACTCGTGCGGCCCTCCTTCCCGCTTCCGTCGAGTATGATGAGATTGAAACGACCTCTTTCACCATCGAGTCAGTGAAAGTAGACGTTATGAATACGAATCACCCGGTCTTGTCGCTCGCCTACCGCCTCACCCACGGTGGAAAGAGCGTGGTCTTTACAGGGGACCATGAGCCATACTACGATTTCGTCTCAGATGATGAGACCAGCACAGGTATATTCCGTACCGAAGACCTCCAAGCCACGGCGGAGGAGCAAAACCGGCGAGTGATTGAGTTCTGCTCGGGAGCTGACTTGATAGTCGCCGACGCCCAGTATACGCCGGAGGAATACGAGGAGAAAAGAGGCTGGGGGCACATGACTTACGAACACGCCGTAAGGCTGACCGTTGAAGGGGGCGCCAGCCAACTGGCCCTCACTCACCATGATCCTGATCGGGCGGATGATGCAGTCAAGGAAATCGAGAACCGCGCTAGAGAGCTGGCCGCGCGGATCTCCGCCGATCCGCCGCTGGTATTCGCGGCTCGCGAAAATATGGAAGTTGCGCTCTAACGTTAGAGTGTGTATGCTATTGGTTTAGTATGGCGCTTGGTTAATCCGACTCAGAGTTAGATATACGGGAGCGTTAATTGCAGCTACTGCTGAACTTCGGCATCGCCGGCGGGAACCTGGAGTTGCTCGGGAACGACTGGGAGGAGGTAGAGAGGTTCCTTGAGAGATATTCCTTTGACGGAATAGAGCTCATGATCAACCAGCCGCAACGGCTCGGTGACGTGCCGCTGCCCCCGAAGGAGATCGTCAAGGGCATTCACTTTCCGTTCTGGATGGGCTGGCTTGCCATGTGGCGCGGGCAGTTCGACAAGCTGGTCCAGGAGTGCGGCAGTGAGGATAACGTCATCCGATACTTCGGCGGAAACAGCCCCGACATAATGATCTCCACCTACCGCAGATGCGCCGATCTCGCGGAAAAGCTTGAGGCCAAGTACGTGGTGATCCACGCAGACCACGTCTATGTCGAAGAGGCGTTCACGTTCGAATTCTTTCAGGAAGACATGGACGTACTTACGGCCACTGCCGAATTTACCAATGCTGCTCTGGACGGCAAGGCGAAGAACATGGACATTCTGTTCGAGAACAGTTGGTGGCCGGGCCTAAGGCTGAATGACTCAGCAGTAACCAGGGAGTTTCTCGGATTGCTCACTCACCCCAGGAGGGGTCTGGTCCTGGACACCGGCCATTTGATGAACTCGAACCTGGAGCTAGAAGATGAAGCCGGCGCGGTCAGGTTTATTGAAGCTGTGCTGGACAGCCTGGGCGACCTTGTCCAGGACATCCGCGTCGTCCACCTGCAGAAGTCGCTCCCGGGACGGAAACCGTTGTCCCGCCAACTTCAAGCCATGACCGCACTGCGGCAGGCTGCCACTTTCGACGACATATACGAGGTTGCCCGCAAGTACGCCCACACAATAGATCAGCACCGCGCGTTCTGCGAGCAGCCGATCAAACACCTCATAGCCAGGATCAACCCGGAGTACTTGACCTACGAGTTTATCGCCAGCTCCAAGGAGGAGCTGGTGGATTTTGTCCTCAACCAGCATAAGTGCGTGGGCGTCGAACTTCCCCGGTAGGGTGAAGGGAGGACAAAATGGTTAGGGAACCGGTAGTTGCCGGCTCTTTCTACCCCGGAGAGGAGTCAGAACTCAGGCGGCAGCTGAGCTCGCTTATCCGCAGCGACCTGCCGGCGGAAAAGGCACTTGGAGCGGTTTCACCACACGCAGGATACATGTACTCGGGCTCCGTAGCGGGCGAACTCTTCGCGCGAATCGAACTCCCCGACACCGTGGTAATACTTGCCCCCAACCATACCGGTCTGGGCGCCGCGTTCTCAGCCTGGAGCGATGACTGGCGGACCCCCCTCGGCGAGGTGGCTACTGACCACGTCCTGTTGGACGCGCTGCACTCGGAATTTCCCAGACTCGCGGATGATCGCCTGGCTCACACCCACGAGCATTCCGCCGAGGTCCAGCTGCCTTTCATACAATACGTTAACCCGCAAGCCAAAGTGGTTGGGATCGTGCTGATGTCCTCGTACCTCGACGACCTGAAGCAGCTCGGCGGAGCGATCGCGGAGGCGATCCGGAAGGCAGAAGTGAACGCGCTTGTGCTGGCCAGCTCGGATATGACTCACTACGAGGCGCAGGAAGCAGCGGAAGCGAAAGACAAGCAGGCAATTGACCTCATACTGGCGCTCGACCCGGACGCAGTCTGGAACGTTGTGCGATCAAAGCACATAACCATGTGCGGGATAGGCCCCGTGGTTGCGATGTTGGTAGGGTGCAAGCGGTTGGGAGCATCCACAGCCAGACTGGTCTGCTACAGAACCAGCGGCCACGTAACCGGCGATTACTCCCAGGTGGTCGGCTACGCAGCCGTAATGGTCAAATGAGCCGCTGGATTAGGTTCCAGGCGGAGGTATCATAACGCCAACGGCCTCGTTGGACTCCGCAGACCTATACGCCATTTCAACGGCTTCCAAGTTCCTCCGTGCCTCGGCGCCGTCGGGGATCAGCTCCTTATCATTCTCAAATGCGTCTATTATCTCGGCGAAGGACGCAGGGAACCCGCCGCCTGGCGCCTTTGGCTCCACCTGCGGGAAGCGCCATTCGCCCGTCTTGTTGCTGTAGACTGCAAGCTTGCCATCAAACCGGCTCATCGAAATGGCGCCCTCCTTCCCGTACGCTTCAAGGACGCTCTGGCCTCCGGCTTTCACAGACCACCCCGTCTGCAGGCTGAATATCCCGCCGTTTTCGTGTCCGTACAGCACCGCGGCCAGATCCTCGACCTTGATCGGCAGTGAGAAAGTCCCCGTGCGCGCATAGACGCTAGTGAGGGGCGACTTCATCACCTCCCGGAAGATGTAAACCCAGTGATAGCCGTTGTCTATGAGACACCCGCCGCCGCCCCTCTCGTCCGCACGCCAGCTCGGATCGTACTCCGCCACACCCTGGTAATAACCACGGCCCATCCCCCCCATCCTGCACATGAAAATCTCGCCTATGGCCCCGCTCTTGGCCACCTCCAGGAGACGCTTGACTGCGGGAAGGAACCTGTAGTTGTGGAGCACAGCAAGACGGACTCCGTTATCCTGGCAAGCAGTGATCATGTCGTCGGCCTCGGCGAGATTCCTGGCCAGAGGCTTCTCGGTTATCACGTTAACCTTCGCGTTCGCCGCGGCAACAGCCGGGTCCCTGTGCAGAAAATGCGGCGTTGCTATATCCACCAGATCGAGATCTTCCCTGTCCAGCATCTGTTCGTAGTCCGGGTAGAGGTGGGCGGCGTCGAGTCCCAGTGCTTCAGCTATGACCTTCCTGCGCTCCTCGGACGGGTCTGCCGCCGCCGCGACCTCGATTCTCTCGCCGAGTTGTTTGAAGGCGGGCACGTGTCCGTTCAGCATTATCCTTCCGCATCCGATAATTCCGAGCCTCATGCTAACACTCCTCTTGATTGATGGCTGAATCCCTGTGGTCTTAAGCACAAGCTGTTCCTTTTAAACCCTTCCGCAAGCTGTGTCAATCACCGAGCGTAGTGTTGACCCATCGGGATAGCTGGATTATCATTTGAGATTCCGGGAGCGGTGCCGTTTTTTGAACCTTCGAGAGGGTCACGAATGCCGCCCGAGGACGAAGCTACGCAAGAAGTTACATACGCCGAGGCGATCCGGCAGGCGCTGCGGGAGGAGATGCTGCGGGATGAGCGTGTTTTCCTGATTGGGGAGGACATCGGCGTTTACGGCGGCGCTTTCAGTGTTACCAGAGGCCTGATTCACGAATTCGGCAGGGAACGGGTCCGCGACACACCTGTTTCCGAAGCGGCCATCGCCGGCGCAGCTATCGGCTCAGCGGTGACGGGAATGCGGCCGGTCGCCGAGATCATGTTCATGGATTTCACGACCATCGCGATGGATCAGCTCGTCAACCAAGCTGCCAAAATCCGCTACATGTTCGGCGGGAAGGCTTCGGTGCCTATGGTGCTGCGCACCCCGGCCGGCGCGGGAACCGGCGCAGCGGCCCAGCACTCCCAGAGCCTCGAAGCCCTGCTGGCGCACATCCCCGGGCTGAAAATCGTAATGCCCTCGACGCCATACGACGCGAAAGGTTTACTGAAGGCCTCGATACGGGACGACAACCCCGTAATCTTCGTCGAGCACAAGCTTTTGTACAAGGAAAAGCAGCGCATACCCAAAGACGACTACACGGTTCCTCTGGGAGCGGCTGATGTAAAGCGCAGGGGCTCGGACGTTACCTGTATCGCCACGTCTCACTTGGTCGTCAAGGCCCTGAACGCCGCCCAAAAGCTCCAGGAGGAGGGCATAGCTCTCGAAATAGTTGACCCGAGAACGCTCTGGCCGCTCGATCATCAGACGATAATCGAGTCGGTCAAGAAGACGGGCCGCGTGGTGATAGCGCACGAGTCACCGAAGAGATTCGGCCCAGGGGCGGAGCTGGCAGCGATGATCTGCGAGAGCGAAGCCTTCGACTACCTCGACGCCCCGATAAAGAGGCTGGGGGGCGCGGACACGCCCATTCCGTATAACCGGCGGCTGGAAGCCGCCACGGTCCCTCAGGCGGAAGATATCGTCCTTGCCGCAAGGCAACTGATGGGAAAAGCTTAGATGAGAGCCGGCGTCTACTACGCTCCGGGGGACGTGCGGATCGAGAAGGTGCCCGATCCCTGCGCCGGGCCCGGCGAAGTCGTTGTCCGCGTTCGCGCGTGCGGCCTTTGCGGGACCGACATAGCCAAGTATCGCTATCGCCTGGTCAAGCCTCCCATCGTGCTGGGGCACGAGGTGGCCGGCGATGTGGTCGAGGTGGGTCCCGGCGTGGCGCGCTTCAAGGTCGGCGACCGGGTCGTCGTTCCGCACCACATCCCCTGCTTCGTATGCGACTACTGCCGACACGGCCACCACACGATGTGCCGGGACTTCAAGCCCACGAACATAGATCCCGGTGGGTTCGCGGAGTTTTTGCGAGTCAAGCCCGCAAGCGTAGCGAAAGGCATGCTTCCCATGCCCGAAGACCTATCCTACGACGCGGCATCCATGGCGGAATCCACCGCCTGCTGCGTCAGGGGCATTCTGCGCTGCAACATTGCGCCCGGCGACAGCGTGGCGGTGATCGGTGCCGGCCCCGCGGGATTGATCCACGCTCAGCTCGCCCGCGTTCTTGGCGCCGGCAAAGTGATCTCGACGGATCTCGTGCAGGCGCGGCTCGAAGCGGCCCTCGAACTGGGCGCGGACGATGTTATCAACGTTTCGTCTGAAGAACCCGTCGAGAAAGTCAAGGACCTCACCTCTGGAGGAGCCGACGTCGTGATAGTGGCCGTCGGGCACCCCGGGCCGCAGGCCCAGGCCCTTGAGATGGTCAAGAAGGGAGGTCTGGTGAACTTCTTCGCAGAATGCCCGCCAGGATCGGAGCTCAAACTCGACCCGAACCTTATGTATCATTCGGAGGTAACGCTCCTCGGGAGCTATTCATCCACTCCGCCGGACCTGAGGATGGCGCTTCTCCTCATTCACTCCGGCCGTGTGAACGTCGAGAGGTTGATCACCCACAGGCTCCCGCTGGACGAGCTTCAAAAGGCTTTCGATCTCGCCGTCGAGGCTCAGCAGTCACTGAAGATAGTAATAAACCCTTGAGGTAGAACATGGCCAGGGACAAGATGCTCGCTGCAGTGATCTACGGCCCCGAAGACGTGGGTCTGGAGCGTATTCCGGTCCCAACGCCGGGCCCCGGCGAAGTGCTGGTGAGGATAAAAGCGGCTCTTACATGCGGCACCGACGCCAAAGTCTACCTGAGGGGCGGGCATCCGACGATGATAAAGCCCCCGGCCGTTTTCGGGCACGAGTTCGCCGGTGACGTCGCTGAAGTTGGAGAAGGAGTGGAAGAGTTCTCAGTTGGAATGCGCGTCGTCTCAGCCAACTCCGCTCCGTGTAACCGATGCTTCTACTGCAAGCTCGGGCGGCAGAGCATGTGCGAGGACATCATTTACATAAATGGCGCATACGCCGAGTATATAAAGGTCCCCGCCCGGATCGTTCAGCAGAACCTGCTTGAGATCCCCGAAGGCGTAGCTTACGAACATGCGGCGTTGGTGGAGCCGTTTTCCTGCGCGCTTCACGGCGCGGAAGAATCCGGCATCCGCGCCGGCGATATCGTCGCGGTAAACGGCGCAGGGCCCATCGGGCTCTTCTTCGCGCAGCTCGCCAAGCTGAAAGGCGCCTGGGTCATCTGCAGCGACGTGGTGCAAAGCCGCTTGGAAACTGCGAAAGAGCTAGGGGCGGACGAACTGATAAACGCCGCCGAAGTTGACAACCAGGTGGATGCCGTCAGGGCCCTGACGCCGGGCTCCCGCGGGGCCGACGTCGTGATCGAGGCCACAGGTCTTCCGGAGGTATGGGAGGCAAGCCTTCTCATGGGCCGGAAAGGAGCGATAATAAACCTATTCGGCGGATGCAAGCCCGGAACCACCATCACCGTGGACACAAAGCTGCTCCATTACTCGGAGCTGACTATAAAGGGCGTCTATCACCACACACCGTACTACGTGAAGCGGGCGCTTGACCTCATTGCGAGGAAGCAGATAGATGCGGAGGCGTTCATCAGCCGCAGGCTGCCCCTGTCCAGGGTGGCGGAGGCTCTGGACCTTATAGTGAAGCACGACGGGATAAAGTCCGCCGTCATTCCCGAGGAGGAATGATCAAAATGGAATTTGCCCCTGAAGCACTCAAAGACATGTACAAGAAGATGCTTCTGATCCGCTACTTCGAGGAGAAGGTGGACGAGTTCTTCGCAAGGGCGATGATTCACGGCACCACGCACCTTTACATAGGGGAGGAAGCCACCGCGGTCGGTGCCTGCTCAGTCCTTGAAGAGGGGGATTACATAACCAGCACTCACCGCGGGCACGGGCACTGCATCGCCCAGGGAGCCGATCTTAATCTGATGATGGCGGAGCTACTCGGCAAGGCCACAGGTTACTGCAAGGGGAAAGGCGGCTCGATGCACATCGCCGACGTGGACAAGGGAAACCTTGGCGCCAACGGTGTGGTCGGCGGCGGCATTCCCCTCTCGGTCGGGGCGGCGCTGACTCTGAGGCTTCGGAAATTGGATCGGGTGGTGTTGTGCTTCTTCGGCGATGGCGCTTCCAACCAGGGCTGCTTCCACGAGTCGGTCAATCTCGCCTCCATCTGGGACCTGCCCGTCGTTTTCATATGCGAGAACAACGTATACGGAATGTCGTTTTCCGTTAAGAAGTCGGTCCATGCGGAATCAATCGCTGCGCGCTCCGTCGGATACGGGATCCCGGGGGAGGTGATTGACGGCAACGAAGTCTTCACTGTCGCGGACGCCGTCGCCCGCGCCATCGCCAGGGCCCGCGCAGGTAAGGGGCCGTCTCTGATAGAATCGCAGACCTACCGGTGGAAGGGACATTCAAAGAGCGACGCAAACCTCTATCGCACGCAAGAGGAAATCAACGAATGGAAGAGGCGCTGTCCCATAGTCCGGTTCAGGCGAAAGCTCGTCGAGATGAAGGTCTTGACAAACGAGGAAGCGGAAGCGATAGACAAGGAGGCGATAAGAGAAATCGAAGACGCGGTGCAATTCGCGATCAAAAGCCCGGAGCCGTCAATCGAGTCCAGGCTCGAGGACGTCTACGCCTGAAAGCGAGGTGCCATTATGGTGGAGAAAAGTGTTCTGATGGACGTTTACTGCCTCCGCTGCGGGGAAGAAACGCCCCATATGGTCACCTACGGCGAGAAGTATCTCAAGGAGATGCGCTGCGAGTCCTGCGGGACCGCCGTCAAGGTTGACCGCAAGAGAATGCTGGAACTATATGCCAGGGAAATGGTGGACAGGATCCTCAGCAAGCCCTATCGGATGAAGAAGGAGCTGGCCGCCAAATCGCTGTCGGAATTCATGATGTCCCTTCCGGTGCGGGTCGCACTCAAGCCGGTCAAGGTCGCAAAGGAGCTTGCCGACCTCGTCACCAAAGGAGACTGGCCCGAGTCACCCTCGGAAAAGCACGACTAGGAGCCGCCAGTGACGCAATTCGACGAGTGTTACAGGACGCTGTTCGTTGACTTCCACAACCCCGAATTCCCGGAGGATTCTTTCCGCAGCTTTGACTCCCAGAAATACTTCCAGACGATGCTTCGGGTGCGTCCGTCAGAGATCATGGTCTGGACGAACGATCACTACGGAAGCTGCTTCTACAACACCGACGTCGGGCACAAGCACTCCCGCCTGAAGGGCGATTACTTCGGGGAACTCGCCGCGCTTGCGCACGAGCACGGGATCCGCATATGCGCGTACATAAGTATCGGCTGGCACAACCGCAACGCGCGTGAACACCCCGACTGGCGCCAGCTAGACGAGAAGGGGGAAGCCGTCAAGACCGGGCAGTGGTACCGGGTATGCATGAATTCTCCGCACCGCGATTTCGCGCTGGCCATGCTGCGGGAGCTTTCGGAAAAATATCGGCCGGACAGCTTCTGGCTCGACATTCTTCAGACGCCCAGGTTCGGCTGCCACTGCACGCACTGCCAGGAGAAATTCAAGGCGATCTTCGGGGCGGAAATGTCTTTTTCAAGCGAACCGTTCGGCACGGACCTCAAGCGGCTTAGGGAGTTCCGGCGCATCACGAGGCACGATTTCATAGCCGATGCGCGCAAGGTGATAAAGGGCATCAACCCGGACGCCGTCGTAATGTGGAACGGCGGCGGCAATCCGTTCGAGAGCGACGTGGAGAGCGACTCGCTGATCGACAAGCTCTCGCTCGAGCGACAGGACTGGACCGCTCGCTGGCTGCGCAACCTGGGCAAGCCATTCGAGATACTGATAAAGAGAGGCTGCTATCACTGGTCCGATTGGACGCTTGCGCCTCTGGCTTACCATAAGACCGCCGCCGCCACGATCCTCGCAAGCGGCGGAATGCTGCACCTGGGCGATGCAGGGGTCCCGAACGGGACGCTGCAGGAAGGCGTTTACGACCAGCTTTCGGAGGTTTTCTCCTTCATAGAAAGCCTTGAGCCCTTCATCAAAGGTGCGAGCAGCGTTCCCAACATAGCGGTTCTTCATTCGGTGAAATCCAATCTCCTTTCGGAATGGGTCACTCCGCCTGACGCGCCCTCCCCCATGGGCTTCCGGATGGACCAACTCCCGCATCTGCGCGGACTGTACCGGCTGCTGGTCGAATCGCACTGCCATTTCGATATTATTCCCGAGGAGAAATTGTCGCAGCTTGAGCGATACAAGCTGCTCATACTTCCTGACCAGCTTCACCTGTCGGATTCCGAAGCCGACCTGATAAGAAAATATGTCAGAGACGGCGGGCGCATAATTGCCAGCTTCCGGACCGGCATGTATGGCGCTGACGGCGAGGAGCTGCCTCAGTCGGTTCTCGCTGACGCCTTCGGCGTCTCCTTCCACGGCAAGCCGCCTTACTCCGTGGGGTACATTCTGCCGGAGGGCGAGCTGGCTCGAGGTCTTCCCGACATCCCGCTTGTAGTTTCCCCACTGGGCATCCCAGGCAGGATAAGAAAGCATGGGGCTTACTGGGGAGGTTACTACGCCCGTCCCGAATCGGCAAAGCGGCTTGCGCAAATGGTCGATCCGCGGATCGAACGCTCGGAGAAGCAGTGGGTCTCCCACGGACAGGCGGAACCGTACCGCGTCACGGACTTCGCCGCAGCGTCCCTCAACTCTTACGGCAGCGGAAAGGCGGTCTACATCTCGTACCCGGTTTTCAGAGCGCACCTGGCCGCTAACTATCCGCTGCTTGCTCAATTCCTGAGGCACCTGATCACGCTGGTCTGCCCCGACGAGGTCGTCAAAGTAACTTCAGAGGGGCCGCTCGACGTGACACTCAATAAACGCCCGGGGGAATACATCCTGCATCTGATCGCGACGGACCCTCGTGATGTGGCCCAGATCGGCAGCGCGGCCGACTATCACCGCCCGACCTATGACGTTTGTATCGACCTGGAGGCACCCGCCGCAAAGACGGTCTCCCTTCCGCTTAAGGGCAACAGCGAGGTTGCCTTTAAGAAGAAAAATGGGCGGATAACCTTCACCATCCCGAAGGTAGACGTCCACGAATTGGTCCTCATAAGATAGCTCGCGTGGGGCGGGGCCGATCAAGCTTGACAGCGGCGGTGGGGGAATATAGATTAGGGTTTCTGCGCAAATTCGTGGACTCAGTTCTCACAGGAGGAAGGTGGCAAAATGGCTAGGAAGCCGCGTGTTGGATTCATGGATTTCAACGACGAGCGGGGCCACGTAGTTGACGAGACTCTCCCCGGCGCCCAGAAGCTCAAGGCGGGCACACTCTCAGCCCTACGCCGCACCGGCAGAGCGACAATCGTAGATGGAGCCAAGGGCTTTAGGGGAAGGGATCAGATGGCGTGGAATCCCGTCATTGCGCGCAAGCAGGCCGAGGCGCTCATCGCCGCTGACATTGACGGGGTCATCTTCAACTACAGCGTGTGGGCTTCGCCGCGGCTGACGCGAATGACCGCGCAGCAGTTCATCGCCGCGCACAAGAAGAAAAGCAAATCCACGCCCATCGCCATTCTCACCAACCTCGCCCCGGAGCAGCCCGGGATGGTAGGCGGAATGGCCGGGGCCGGCGGCTTAGACCAGCTCGGCATATCAAATTTCCGCATCTGGAGCGAGAACCTGGCAAGAGACAAGAAGAAGCTCAAGCTGCTGGCCAACTTCTGCGAATTCGCATACCAGCGCCAGCTCGCGGGCAAGACCGCGCAGCAGGCCATCGACAGGCTGCGCGGCCAGATATACGGCGAGATCGGAGGCAGGAGCATCCAGATAGTCACTGCCGAGGCGGACCCGCTTCAGTGGGCCAAGGTCTTCGGCGTTGACACCCAGCCGATAGATCAGGAAGACATCGTGCGGCGCGCCAATGAGATGATCGAGTGGAGCAACGGCGTAAACAGCGAAGTGGTTAAAATGCGCGACCGGCGCGTCACCAGAGCCTTCAATTTCCTTACGAAGAACATTGGAAAGCGAATCCGCTACTCCGGCAAGTTTAACGAATCCAAACTCAAGTACCAGATAGCCTGCTACTACGCGACCCAAGACATCATCAAGGAGAACAACCTGGACTTCATCGGCATAAAGTGCCAGACGGAGTTAAGCGAACATCACGTAACACAGTGTCTGACGCAGGCATTCTCGAACGATACCGTCGGCCCCGGGGGCGAGAGGAAGAAGATCACCGTCTGCGCCTGCGAGGACGACAAGGATGCGGCAATGACACAGCAGATAATGTATCTGCTCGCCGGGCTGCCGACTATGTTCGCGGACTTCAGGCATCTCGACCCGAAGCACAACGTTCTGTATTTGGTGAACTGCGGGGCGCACACGCCGTGGTTCGCGACGCGCACGGAAGACTGCGTTGCAAACCTCAAGAAGGTTCAGCTCAATTCGCAGGCGTTCTTCTACGCTGCCTGCGGCGCGACGGTGAACTTCGACGCCGCCCCCGGCCCGGTGACCGGGGCCCGCCTGGGAAGGATGAGCGGGAAGTACTGGATGGACATCGTGCCGGGAAGCTTCATTCGTCGCCCGAGAGATTCGTTTGAGACCACCCCCGGCTGGCCCCACGCGTTCTTCAAGTTCAACGTCCCGATGGAGAAGCTTTTCCAGGAACATCCCTGCAACCACATGCAGGTGGTCGCAAGCGAGCAGACGGCGGGGCTGGTTGAGGTCTGCGAGCGGCTGGGAATCGGATACAAAGTGCAGGACGAGGAGCGCCCGTACGAGAAAACCCCCTGTTGAGTCAGAACTCGCGTCACGCCGTGCGCAAGCGCACTGAAGGGCCAAGGAGGAGTGAAACATGGCAGAGTTTCTCGTAGGCTGTGATGTGGGAACGAGCGGAACCAAAGCGGTTGTTATGGACGTTGAGGGAAACGTGCTCGGCACCAAGTACGTCGAGTACCCCTTGATGACACCCCGTCCCGGCTGGGCTGAACACGACCCCCAATGGTACTGGAACGCCGTCGCGGACACGATTCGCTCGTCCATCCAACAGTCTCACGTCAACCCTAAAGACATAAAGGGCGTCAGCATAAGCGCGCTTTCTCCCGCATGCATCCTGGTGGACAAAAACCTCCGGCCGTTGCAGATGGCGCACATCTGGATGGACCGCCGCGCCACGAGAGAATGCGACTGGATGCGCGAAAAGATCGGCGAGGATCGCGTATTCGAGCTCAGCGCAAACCCGATAGACGGCTACTACGCCACTGCGAAGCTGCTCTGGGAGAAAAACAACCGCCCCGAACTCTACAAGCAAGCCTACAAGATGCAGACCGCCGCCGATTACCCCGCGATGAAGCTCACGGGCAAGGCGGTCACCGACTACTCCAACGCCTCCCTCATCGGCATCGCCTTCGACGTGCGCAAGAAGAGATGGGATACGGACCTGCTTGAGGAAATCGGAATTGACGTTGACAAGATGCCGGAACCGTATCCGTGCGAGGAGGTGATCGGGGAGGTGACTCGTGAGGCCGCCGGCGAAACGGGGCTTGCTCCGGGAACGCCGGTGGTCGCGGGCACTGTGGACTGTAACGCCGCCTGGGTCGCGGGCGGAGCCGTCGATCCCGGCGACGCTTCCCTCGTGATGGGTACCGCCGGCGTGCTGGGAATTGTCCACGACGAGCCGAAGTTCACCCGCCACATGATTACCATCGTCCACACAGCGTACTCGAAGCGGTGCTACACGACGCTGGCGGCGCTCGTCTCGTGCGGCGCTCTCATCCGCTACTTCCGCGATCACTTCGGCCAGGCCGAGCTGGAAGCGCAGCGCCTTTTGGGCGTTGACGCGTATAACGTGATGAACCTCGAGGCGGAAAAGGTCCCCGTCGGCAGCGACGGTCTAATCGTGCTGCCGTACTTCATGGGCGAACGCACGCCGATATGGGCCCCGCTGGCCCGCGGTGTGCTCTTCGGCATGTCGCTGGCGCACACCCGCGGGCACGTGATCCGCGCGTTCATGGAGGGCGTCGGCTATGGGCTGCTTCACAACTTCGAGCTGATAAAGGCAAGCGGCCTCAAGATAAAGATGCCCATGGTCATCGGCGAAGGCGGCGCGCACAGCCGGCTCTGGAGGCAGATAATCGCCGACATCCTTAACATTGACGGCGTCTACATGAAGGAGTCCAAGGGCGCGCCGGTCGGAAACGCCGTCCTCGCCGGCGTAGGTGTGGGCATATTCAAAGACTTCCACATCGTCAAGGAATGGGTCAAGGTGACCGACGAGGTCCATCCGATCCCCGAAAACCGCGAGTACTACATGAAGCTCTACAAGATATACAGGGCGCTTTACGAACAGCTCAAGGACGACTTCGTGGACCTGGCCCACGCCACCGGATACTTATGATACCTGGGAGCATGCCGTACATATGAGCCAAACACTGAGGGATGTCTGGGACAAGCTCTCGGAGTTCGAGGAGCCGCTGCTTTTGGGCTGCGCCTCGGGGCCGGGCCTTTTGGTTTCACGCCGGTTCGGCGCCAGGGTCATGGCTGCGTCCCCCGAAGGACTCGAGGGAAGCAACGTCCTGTGGGTTAATCCAGAGCTGGGCCAGGAAAGATTCCATGCCGACAAATCGAAAAACTGGAATGTCGGCGGTCACCGGACGTGGCTGGCGCCGGAGGATGCATTCTACCTCGACCCGGCCGATAACTGGTTCGTCCCTTCGCAAATGGACCCCGGCGAGTACCAGGCGGATGCGCCGGCGATTGACATCTTCTGCTCCTTCGCGAACGCCTTCGAAATCACTACGAGAAGCGGCGAGTCGCTGCAGCTTCAGCTCGCCCGGCGGATAACCCTTCGCGAAGCGCCCCCGGCGAGCGTCAGCTCGAGTGAGCTGTCCGAGATCAAATTCATTTCCTTCGAGGTGGCCCATTCGCTCAAAAACCTGGGGCGGCGAACACTCGGCGAAGACGCCCCTCACGCGGGGCTCTGGAGCCTTCTCCAGGTGAGTCCGCCCGGAACGATGATACTCCCGACTCGAGGGCCAGCCGCCTATACCGACTATTTCGACCCGGTGCCCGATGACAGGCGCTGGCTCGGGAACAACGTCATCACCTTCAAGATTGACGGCGCAAAGCGGGGCAAGATGGGCGTCGCGGCCGAGATCGCTCCCGAGGCCGTTGGCTACATGAGCGAGGTCGGCGGAAGCCCGCTTCTCATAGTAAAGCAGTTCTCCATCAAACACGACGGCACGTACGTGGACCGCCCCTGGGGCAAAAATAGGGGGAACGGCGATGCCGTCCAGACCTATAACGACGACGGCGAAATGGGCGGCTTCGCCGAGATGGAGTGTCACGCCGCTGCTCAATCCCTGGCGCGGAATGAGGAGCAGTCTCACACCATCGTCATCTCGGCCTTCATAGGGCCACTAGGCAGGCTGAAGAGCATCGGATCGAGACTGCTGGGTACCGACCTGAACAAGATTCATTATTTCAGCTAGGGTTAAGGAGGTAACACGCGATGGCAAGTGCAGGGGAATCCCTATTCCGAGAGATGATGACCATTCGTCCGCGCGTCACCAAGCGCATCTCGAGCTGGGACCGAGCCGGCGGAAACCGCGACATGCTCCACTTCAAACCCGGCCAGAAGCGCGTCATCGCCGACCTCAAGGGTCCGGGCATAATCAAGCACTTCTACATCACAACCATCGATCGCGACCCGCTGCATTACCGGAAGGTCATCATAAGGATGTACTGGGACGGCGAGAAAACGCCAAGCGTCGAAGTTCCCTTCGGCGATCTCTTCGGCGCCGGCTTCTGCATACCGACGTGCTTTCAGTCGCTTGCCGTGACACTCAACCCCGGCGCCAACGCGCGCACTTCCTTCGGCTTCAACATATATTTCCCCATGCCCTTCTCCAAGCGAGCCGTGGTCGAGGTGGAAAACCAGTCCGAGCTCAACTTCGGCGGCTTCTGGTATCACATCGAGTACGATTTGGAGGAATCAATTCCGGAAGACCTCGGGCGCTTCCACGCGCAGTGGCGCCGCAAGAACCCCTGCAAGGCGGTCCCGCGCACAAGATCCAAAGGCGTAAACCTGACAGGAAAAGACAATTACGTCATCCTCGAGGCGAAAGGCACCGGCAACTACGTCGGCTTCTTCCTCAACGTTGATAACATCCGCGGCGGCTGGTACGGCGAAGGGGACGACATGATCTTCGTTGACGGCGAGAAGTTCCCGCCCAGCTACCACGGCACAGGGAGTGAGGAGATCTTCGGCGGCGGCGCGTGCCCCAACTACGCCTACTTCGGCCCCTACACCGGCTTCCACATGGTCCAAAACCGCAACTGGGCCGACAAGCAGTCCATGTATCGCTTCCACGTCCTCGACCCGGTCTGCTTCAAGAAGTCGGTCCGCGTCACGGTGGAGCACGGCCACGCAAACGACCTTTCGAACGACTACTCCAGCACCGCCTTCTGGTACCAGCACGAGCCGCACGCAGCCTTCCCGCCGCTGCTTCCGATGAAGGAGAGGCTGCCGCGATTCCCTGACCGGTTCTGGGAAGCCTACGAGCTGTACAAAGAAGCCCACAAAGGTCAAAAGGAAGACGGCTGGCGCTCCATACTTCCCCTGGAGGAAATCCGGGCACTCCGCTGGGTCCGTATCAGATTTTTCGACGCCTTCTTCGAGGGCAACTGGCAGGAAGCCGTGCGCTCCGCAGCCGAGCTCAAAGCCGTAACCCAGGCGCACCTGAAAAAGCAGAGAAGAGCCAGGCGGACGACCAAGCGCAAGTAGGGAGCTTCACCTTACGAGTGCCGACTCGTTAAGGCCCGCTGCGCTCGCGGGTACTACCACTTGCCGAGCAGAGTGATCACCAGCGCCGCAGCGCTCGCCAGCACGACGCACACGAGCGACAGCCTCAAAAGCCACGGTCCGAATTGTGGCAACTCAGCTTTCA
>CAZUUK010000027.1:0-4231 GCA_964622675.1 uncultured Planctomycetota bacterium
ATACAAAGCACGTCATCCACCGCGAACACCAGCCTCGGACCCGGCACGATGACGCGATTGCTCCTCACCACGAAGACTCTCCCCTCTCGCACCGCGGGAATATCGCTCCACTTCGCCCACCAGCTCTCTTGCGCCCGCACTGCCTTCTCCGTCGGAGACGATACCACCGTCGAATCAATGATCACCTCCGGCGCAAGCGCGAGCAGGCTCTCCATTCCCAACTGCGGAAAAGGCACCTTGCTATCAGCGAGCACGTTCCTCCCGCCGCCCACCCTCACCAACTCACCCACAAAGCTCCCCTTACCCGCGGCGAATATCGGATCCGTTCCCACCACGAAAAGCACCTTCGGGCGCGGGCGCCCTTTCACCAGCTCCGCCGCCCTCGCCAGTTTCCCCTCCAATTCACCGACCAGCTCCTTCGCCCTCTCCTCGGCTCCCGTCGCCCGCCCGATCGTCAGAAACGAATCAACCACCTCCTCGATCGAATCACTCCTCACCACCAGCACCTCCAACCCGTGCGCCCGCAGCTTCCTCACCGTAGTCTCGTTCGGAAGCCCCACAACCAGATCCGGCCTGAGAGAGAGGATGCGTTCGATGTCGGGGTTGAGTAGGCCTCCGACGTGCGCTTTCGTCTTGGCTTCCTGTGGAAACTCGCAGAAATCCGTAACACCGACCACTCTCCCTCCCAGGCCCAATGCAAACAATATCTCCGTAACGCTCGGCGCCATCGAAACTATTCTCTCCGGCGACTCCTCCGCCTGCGCCGCCGCAACAATCCCCAACAGCGCCGCAGCCAGAAAAAGCGCAAACTTCCTCATGCAAACCTCCAACAAAAATCCCCGGCCTTCACGCTGAAGACCGGGGACAAATCCCTGAAACAAAAAACCGCAGGATCTCAAGCCTCGAAGATCCTCAGCGCGGGGTTCGCAGGCAGGTCTTCTGGCTTACGGGTCTCGCCTACTCCTCGGGCCTTCCCAGGGCCTGTTGCCCCAGTGGCTTCATCCGAGTTTCGCCCCGATCACAGCGACGGGTTCGCGCCGGATTCCCACCGGCTTCCCTATTCTCCCGTCCAAGGGCACCTGCGTTCCTGCTCCTATTCAGTTGTCCCCCTATATTACCTTCGCGCCTCGCAACTTTCAAGTCCCGCTTGCTCGAAGAAAACGAAAAAAGTGCCGCGCATGTTGTCGGAGCGCCCTGTCCCACGCGAACTTGCCCCACCGATCGAAATGCCTCCTCCGCGCTTCGCCCGGCGGCGGCGTGCCGCGTTTCGCGTAATTCCGTCTGCATTGGCAAAAAAGATTCCCAATAAAACTTCTTTTGACTGAAACTTGCCCCCTCTTTTCGCGTATATATATGTAGCGGCGCTGAGCACGATGGTCTCGGGCTGCCGCTCGCCATCATCCAGCTCTCTCATCGCCATTTGGAGCAAGTGAACAATGAAAAAGGTCAGGATTGCCCTGTTCTGCGGGGGGGTTGCTCTGATAATCTTCACGCTGGGCTGGCTTCTCGTGCCTTCCAGAAATTCCGGCGGCGCCGCTCACCCGCGCGCTGCACACGATCCAACCGAAGCCGCTCCCCACACGGGGGCACAGACGGGTCATCAGCCTGCCGGATCGCCCACCTTGAGTCACGGCGGCAAACCGGACGACCCGCCCCTCGCAAGCCGTTCGATTTCAGGATTTAAACTCGCATCTCAGGCGGAGAGCGAAAGCATCCACACCATCGAAGACCTGGACCGATACTCGTGGGAACAGCTGGCCCAGGATCTCGCTCACAAGGACCCCCGCATCCTCACGGCCAAGGTAATGCTGGGAAGGGGCGAGTACGACGATGCCATAGCCATGCTCGACGAGATCATCTCAGGTGAGCCGGACGACAACGTTCGCGCCCTCGCACACCTCATGAAGGGCATCGCCCTCTCAGCTAAAGGGGAGATGGCCGAGGCCCTGGCGGAATTTGAAACGATAATAGCGAACCACCCGAATTCCGCCGCGGCGGTTGAGGCCGTCAACAGGTTCGGCCAGCATCACTTCCAGGTTGGTACCATCCTCGACGCCATGGAATGGGTCATGGCCGTCCTGGAAGCGGACCCGGCCAACTCCGCGGCGTGGAAGGCGAAGTGGGAGCTGGTCGTTCGGGCCGCGAGGAGAGGTGAAAGGCCGGAGGTGGAAGAGCTGTGGCAAGTATGCATGGACGGTATCAATTCCGTGGACCAGCCCGTTGAGGTATACCAAGCGGGGCTTGCGCTGGCCAAATCACTCCCGCGCTTCGACAGGTGGAAGATGTTCCAGCTATTTGAAGAAATCGTCAGGTACTGCCCGGATCCCACCATCTCGGCCGAGGCAAGGATCGAGCTGCTTGAGCGATACGCCACCTTGGACCCGGCGCAGGCGATCCGGCTGGGGCAGGAAGTGCTTGACTCATCCGCCGACGAATTCTTGAAGAAGCAGGCCAGGCGCAACATGGTGAACGCCTACATGGCCGAAGGCGACATCGAAACGGCGCGCCAGTTGTTCGAAGAAGTCCTGTCCGACGGCTGGACCGACCCCAATCTCTGCTATCACCTCAGCCGCGCCATCGTAAGCGCAAACTTGAACGAGACCGACGACGAGGCGCTTCATCTCTGGCTCGTCGACCTCTCCGCCAGGGAAGGAATGCTCGGCGACTACGCCTCAACGCTGAGAGCCTTCCTGGAGAATCCCGCGCAACAATCCTCGCAATCGATCCCGTCCAACTGGATCACGCTGACGCATCTCGGCAAAGCTCTCCTGGCCACAGGCAACTACGACCTCGTCCAACAATTCGGCATATCCGCCATGGAGGAGGCCGAAAAGCGTGGAGGGGATTTCCCCGGCTACATGAACGCGGTGGACCTCATCGCCGCCGCCATGGCCGCCCGGGGGGACTACGGCGCTGCCGCAGACATGATGCGGGTGGGCATCGATCGGTTCCACGACGATGAAAGGATCGCCGAGTGGGTCATACCCGTGGCCGACTATCTCAAGATGGACGGCAGGTACGACGAAGCGCTCGCGGAGTACGAACGCATTGCCAAAGACCTGTCCCAGACTATAGCGGCCCCGAGGGCCTTGTATCTAATTGGAGAAACCTACAGGACCGACCTTCAGGATAACGCCGCAGCCGGCGAAGCCTACCAGCGCCTCATAAACGAGTACCCGGGGTCACTCTACGCCGACCACGCCAGGGAACAGCTCGACTCACTCCGCACCACACAATAAAGTTGTAAGACGGCCCTCCACCCTCGCACCCGAAAAAGAGAATTTTTTTCTTGACTTTCCGACCACATGTGTAATACTAGTGCTGGAACTGGATATTACATCCGTAATCTATGAGGGAGGGCGCTATGAAAAAGCTGCCGCGAATCTCCGCGTCAGAATGGCGGATCATGAGGGTGCTCTGGGCCAGGGCCCCACGCACCGCCAACGAAGTAGTCCAGCAACTCGCCTCAACCACGACGTGGAAGCCGAGAACCATCAAAACGCTCCTGAACAGACTGTTGAACAAGAAGGCTCTTGGCTTCCAGAAAAAGGGGAAGGCCTACCATTACCACCCGCTCGTAGGGGAGTCCGAATGCGTCAGGGCCGAGAGCCGTTCTTTCCTCCGCCGCGTCTACGGAGGAGCGCTCATGCCTATGCTCGCAAACCTCCTTCAGGACTCCGACCTTTCTCCTGACGAGATCGCCGAACTCCGGCGCATTCTCGACGAAAGGGAGGGATAAAAATGGCGCAGATATCTCTCTTCTTCGGTTGGCTCTTGCGCTCCTCTGCACAGGCGACCGTCCTCGCCTCTCTTATCCTGATAATCCACGCACTGCTGCGCAACAAGTTGAGTGCACCATGGCGCCACGCCCTCTGGTTTCTCTTACTGGCCCGCCTCGCCATGCCCTGGTCCCCTCAGAGCCCAACGAGTGTATTCAATCTCGTCAATCTGCTTCCGCACGAGCCGAAAGCCCAAAACATCTTCGTGCGCGCAAATCTCACCAGGGACATCGCCGACGCTCCAACGCCTAAATTCGACGATGTGACCTCGCGTCCGGCGGCTCCCGAAACCTCCCAAACAACATCTGTCGCACCCCACACAGCAGACGAATCTTCTGTCCTGCCCAGACCTCAGGTCGCAAGGATTGCCTTCGAAATTCTCCCGCCAATCTGGCTCGCACGCGCCTTCGCCCTTGCCGCAACCGCCGCACGAGTGTAGGGTGATCCGCTTC
>CAZUUK010000027.1:4241-40332 GCA_964622675.1 uncultured Planctomycetota bacterium
CCTTAGCCCTTGCCGCCTTCACCTTCGCCCGCAGCCTCTCCTTTTCAGCAAGGATCACCCACCATCGCCCCGTGACCGACCGGAAAATCCTTGACCTCCTCGAAGACTGCAAAGAAGAATTGGGCATCCGCGCATTCTTGGCCGTCGTTCAGACTTCCAGGGCCAAAAGCCCCGCCCTCCTCGGTCTCGTCAGACCATGCCTCTTGCTCCCCGAAGGCATCCTGGAGCGCCTCAGCCTCGAGGAGCTGCGCTTCGTCTTTCTTCACGAACTCGCCCACCTCAAGCGCCGCGATATCGCAGTAAACTGGCTCATGTCCCTCCTCCAGATCCTCCACTGGTTCAACCCCATCATCTGGTACGCCTTCTACCGCATGCGCGCCGATCGAGAGCTTGCCTGCGACGCCTTTGTCCTCTCCCGCGCACGTCCTGATGAACCTGGGAAGTACGGCCGCACCATCGTCAGCCTCCTGGAGCGCTTTCCCCAACCCCAGCGCCTGACAGGGATGGTTGGGATACTTGAAGACAAATCTCAATTAAAGAGGAGGATCACAATGATTGCCCGCTTCAAGCCTGGCTCCAATCGCTGGTCGCTCTTGCCTCTTCCCCTCATCGCCGCATTGGCCTGCCTCACCCTGACCAATGCCCAAACAAGCAAACCCGCAGCAACATCCTCGGAACCTGGAGCTGCAGCCCAGGCTCTCCGGGACTCAGACGCCGATGGCCTGGAAGACGCACTGGAAGCTGAACTCGGAACCAATCCCAAAGCCGCCGACACGGATCGCGACGGACTCCCCGACTACGATGAGTACTGCAAGTACCGCACCGATCCCGCAAAGAAGGATAGCGATGGCGACGGCAAGCCCGACGGGGACTGGGACGAACGCCGCGAATATACCTACACGATCAGGGCCATCTGCCAGATCAGGCCGCCAAATGACGCCAATCTAATGACAGACCTCTACCAGGATGCCCGCCCCGCGAGCGGACCGGCGACGCTTGACGATGCCACCGTTGTCGAACTCCTCTTGTTCCCCTCTGCCACCCCACACGTGCTCGCCCAACCCTATCCCTACAAGTCCATTCCAAAGCCGCTGCGGAAATACACCCAGCCCACTCTCGCCATGAACTTCTCACCGGAGATGCAAGAGGCGGTGCGAGAAATCGTCAAGGACGCAGCGACGGACGTGGAAGCGATCGAGAAGATTCTGGCCTGGATAGCCAACGAGACCAGACTCGCCAACAGAACCCCGGAGTTCGCACATCTGCAGGTGAAAGACAACAAGGTTGTCTGGCACAAACCCCTTTCCACCCCCGCCGAGAACCAGCGGCTCCTGGAAACAAACATCTTAGGCGATTCAATGTTCAAGAAAAGGCTGCACGGCACCTGCAGCTCGCTGGCGATCCTCCGCGCAACTATCCTTCGCGCCGCCCGCATTCCCACACGCATTATCCAGACCCTCCCGTTGATCAACCGATACGAAGGAGACCCCGAACCCCTCGTTGACAGAATGCGAAAAAGAATCATGGCAAGAGGCTATGAATGGGGCGCCGGCGGGGGCGGCGCTAACCACATGTACAACGAAGTCTATCTCAACCAGCACTGGATTCGCCTGGACAACGTGCTAAACATCGGCCCTTTCGTGGGCGACAAGCTCTTCGTGAAGGTCTACTCGGCAGCGGATTTCAACAACCTCTTTGTCGAGAGCCTTCAGAGACCGCCCGAAGAGTTGTCGAACGAGAATCGAGACTTCCGCACGCTGGATGTGGCTGACGCGCTGCCGAGGTACAAATCTGGCTTCGAGACGCTCGATGTGGCTGTCGAAGACAAGGGGCTCGCCGTCGAGCAGCTTCCCGACGGACGGTTCACTGCAAGCATAGTGATCCATAACAAGGGCACTGTGCGCAGCCCCTCTTTCCACGTGATGTTCTACGCAGGGGACCCCGATAAGGGCGCCAGGCTGGCTGACGGCGGAGTTCACGGCGCCGGGCCGATCGAGCCCGGGTCCGCCTGGCTAGAAGGAACACGCCCTTTCGCCCTGAAAGAAGGCGAGAACCAGATCGTCGTCGTGATTGATCCGGAGAACACCGTCCAGGAATCCGACGAGACGAACAACCACGCTTCTAGACAGATCAGGCAAGCGCGCACGAAAGCAAATGATTTTGTGGATGTGGCCATTGAAGACAAGGGGCTCACCGTCGAGCAGCTTCCCGACGGACGGTTCACTGCAAGCATAGTGATCCATAACAAGGGCACTGTGCGCAGCCCCTCTTTCCACGTGATGTTCTACGCAGGGGACCCCGATAAGGGCGCCAGGCTGGCTGACGGCGGAGTTCACGGCGCCGGGCCGATCGAGCCCGGGTCCGCCTGGCTAGAAGGAACACGCCCTTTCGCCCTGAGCCAAGGCGAGAACCACATCGTTGTCGTAATTGACCCCGAAAACAGCGTCGAGGAATCCGACGAGACCAACAACCGGGCCTCCAAGGCCGTCGCGCAGGCTCCCGGCGAAACAACCGCCCTTCCGGACCTCACCATTGACGGCCTGGCCGTCTCGCAGCTTGCTGACGGCCGCTTCGAGATAAAAACATTGATGTTTAACACAGGCACAGCGCCCAGCCCGGGTTTCCACGTAAAGTTCTACGCAGGGGATCCTGACAAAGATGGCAGATTGGTTCATGAACAGGACTATGCTCAGCCCTTCATGGGGAAACGAATAATGGTCTCAAAGCCTTTCGTCCTGAAAGAGGGCGAGGACCGTATTGCTGTGGCAATTGACCCCGAAAACCTCGTAAAGGAATCGGACGAAACAAACAACCGCGTTACTGCGGACGCCAGGGATTTGGCTGACCCACAAATTGATCTATGGATAACGTCGAAGGATATGAGGAGTTACTTCGGTCCTCACGGCCGCATGGTATCCGTGAGAATCCACAGCAAGGGCAAAGGCACCATCTTTAAGGTCGGAACCAGCTTCTATCTAGCTGACCCTGAAAAAGGAGGGAAATGGATCGGTGACGGCGCTCTCGATATGGAAGCTGGCTCCACCGCAGGCCAGGCAAGCCGCATGTTCTTGGAAGAAGGCGAGCTCGGCGAAGGCAAATATGAAATATTCGCCGTCGTGGACCCCAACAATTTGGTTCCCGAAACCGACGAAACCAACAACCGCGCCTCAATAGTCCTCACCGTCGGGCCAGAGGCTAAAACGCAATGAGACCAGCCCATATCCGAGGATCACACATCCCGCTGTCTCCCATTGTGCCGTGCACTCGCAACTCGCTACTGACTCTTCCCCAGATCCCCAACCCAAATCGGATTGCTGTATATCCACTTCCTCCCGTCAATACTTACCTCCACCCTGTATACCCCGGCCCCGACATCCTCCATCCACATCTCACTCCCCTCCTCGCACTTCACTTCGTCCCCATTCCGTATCACGTGTATTTCCCCGCACCTCGGAACTCTTACACCCAATCGCACGCCTTCTCCCGTCACCTCCGACCCCATCTCGTAAACGCCGCCGTTCCTCTCCGCCCAGAACCGAAAGCCATCCGCCTCCGCCAACCTGTCGTAGGAAAAATAGCTCTGCCCCCCCGCTATAAGTTCCAACACACGCATCGTGTCCGCCTGATCGTCCCCCGATAGCGGCGGACTCAGCACGTGCGTCCGCACCGCCCCGAACAATTTTCCGTATGAGAAAACCTCGGGTATCTCCGCCCAAGGCACCTTGTGCAGATACAGCTTCCCCCCGTGCGCGTCCAGACCGCCAATCCCAACTACCTTCTTCTCCATGCACAGCTCATCCCATTTCCTCGTCAGCTTTTCAGGAACCCCCCCGATCCACTCGTCGGCATTCCACAGGTGCCTCCACGCCGTCCTCACGCTCAGAGCTTCCGCCCAGTCGTGCACGTACGACCAAACTTCCATCCCCACAATCCCGTCAAGCTCCCAATGATTCCAGCCCCGCGCCTTGATATGAAATAGTGGCTTGTGGATCCCCAGCGGATGAGCCGCGAAGCAAAAACCTCCCTGCTTCTTCACCTCCTCCAGGCAGCCGCCCAGGCTCATTTTCTTCAGCCCTCTCGTTCGTCTCAATCCAAAGCACAGCATATGTCCCCGCTTATGCGAAATCTCGCATCCCGAAAGCAGCAGCACCCCTTCCGCCCATCCGCTCGCCGGAACAGGCCTGTCCCATCTCCTCCCCCTGTGATCCGTCACAGCGATAAAATCCAACCCCGCCTCTCTCGCCGCCTTAATCACCTCCGGCAGGCTCCCCGAACCGTCCGATGCTTCGGTGTGGACGTGGATGACACCTTTCAAGTCAACAAGCTCACCCATTTACTCTCGTCCTTCCGCGCGCGCCTCCGAAAACATAAAATGCCGCCCCCAGCAAACTCCAACCAACCTGGTACAGCCTCGCCGCCACCGACAGCGCCACGGCCTGCGTCCCCGGCACACCCATCGTCCCGAAGAAATACGTGTACAGCGTCTCTCCCCATCCCCATCCGGCCAGTGATATGGGAATCGCACTTATTATTATGATCGTCGGCACCAACGTGAAGTAATGGACCAAACTCAGGTGACTGATCCCCAGCGCCCTCCCCGTACCGTAATTCACCCCGATCATGATCGCATGCGCCAGGAGCGAAAGTCCAAACGCAATGCCTATCGCGTGCTTCCTGTCCCTGTACTGTGTCAGCGCCTCTTCCAGCTCCTCAACCAGCTTCCTCAGCGGCGCAATTCCGAGCAGCTTCCTCACTCGCACCAGCTTCCTGAAACGCCTGCTCCCGACAACCAGCAAAACCCCGACCAAAACTACCAGAACCGCATAGATGAATACCGCAGCCTCTCTTAGCTCCTTGCTTCCCAGATTCATCGTCACAAACGCCCCCGAAACAAAAGCAAGCGCCATCATACCCACTAGCCTGTCCACAAACACCGAGAGCGCCGCCTTCGCCTTCCGCTCCGTCTCCTTCGTCAAAAGGTACGCCTTCATTATGTCACCGCCCGTAAGGCCCAGCAAAAAATTATTGAAAAACTGCCCGATAAGACACAACTTCGCCGACCGCACGTAACCAAGTCTTATCCCCTGCGTCTTCAGCAGTATCCTCCACCTCAGCGCCGCTATCGCAGGAGGAAATCCCATCGCCAGAAAGCTTACTACAAGCAGCCACTTCCTCGACGTCGCAAACACCCTCACGAAACCCGGATTCACCGAAAGACTCCCGTCTTTCCTCCGCGCCACCTCTCCACCCGGAATCTTCATCGCCTCCTCCTCGCCCCTCGGAACGATCTCTATCACCTCTTCGTCCCACCTCACCAGCTTCCCCTCGACCACGCTTCCGTCCGCAAGGAAAACCTTGTCACGTATATCTATCCGCCAGCATATGTAGCCGATAAGACCCAACGTGACAAAAATCCTGACCAGCAGGAACGCCAGTCTCCTCTTCTTCCCATCAGCCATCGAGCATCTCCACGAAAGCCTCCAGCCTCATCTTGTTCCGCTCGTCCACCTCCCCGGGCCGGTCGCATTCAAGCGTCAGCACCGGCACCTTCACCCTCTCCCTCAAAATCCTGTCGTGAACCTGCCTGAAGCAAAAGCTCTGAACGTAATGGATCAACCCATCTATGCGTCGTCGCTCCACTTCCCGCAAAATATCCTCCACCCTGAAGAACACATCGTAAGGATAAGTGTACCGCAGGTACTGCTCCAAAAGCGTCTTCGTTCGATACGGCATGCTGAACTGACGCTGCATCTCGTTAAATACCACCCGCCCCCCCAGCCCCTCCACAAACTCATAAAGCCCGCCGCATATAGGCGGAATCCCAACAAACCCCAGCCTCAACCTCCCTCTCGCTTCATCCCGCAGCGAAGCTTCCTCCGCAAACTTGCTCATCTCATCCACGTACGTTCTCCAATCCCCCTTCATATCGCTGCAGTTTAGCAACCACAAATGATTCTCTTCCCCGGAAACCTTACCCTCCTTCCACGTCATCTCATCCACCTTTCTCGCCAGCTCTCGAACCGGCCCAAGCGAAACCCTCATCTCCTCCGCCGCGTCCATCGAAGTCCCCATCCCCCCCGCCAGTTCCCTCATCTCCCGCTCCAGAGGACCCGCCTCACGCTCGTAAGGATAGTCAAATCTCATCACCTCCACCCCTTCACTCTGCAGCACCTCCAGCAGCGCGTGAGTGTTGCTGCAATCGCCCTGGCAGACCCCCACGACCCTCCTTATCCCCATTGCACGTGCCGCCGAGTAAATCCCCTTCACCCACGCGCACATGTTCCTCGGGAACCCCATCCCCTCCGCCTTCTCCACCATCTTCCCCGCGTCCGGCGAAGTGATGAAAGCATTATTCAAATCCACCGGCGCCAGCCCCGCCGCGAAGATGATTTCAATCGGTACCGTCGTCGTTATCCCGACCCGCCTGTCTCCATCGGCCATGTCGAAACCATATAAGCTTTTGCAACCCCCAAGTCAACCCGAAAGAAAATTCCAGAAAAGCCTGTTGACAACGTCCGAATCCATGGTAGTGTTATTCTTACTACCTCACTGCAACACAGGCGACCGGGAGGCCTGTCATGCGAATGCGTTTCCATAACTGACTCCCCCTAAGCGCGCCGCTCTCGGCTCGCAGTATGCCGACACCGCGCGCGCCTCCCGCAGCCACCTTGTCTTTCACTAACTCCCCGGACCTGATTGCGGCACCTCAGTCTCTACGTGTCTATCGAATGGAGTCCTCAATTGTCTGCAGTTGAATGTGAAAACCTGAACAAGAAGTTCTTCTCCTCGCGCGAGAAAAAGAAAAAGGCCGACGACGCACGCTCCTGGCTCCTGCGCAACCTCCGCGCACCTAGAAAAATCATCCGCGCCGTTGACGGCGTCTCCTTCTCCGTACCAAGAGGTGAATGCTTCGGCGTAGTCGGACCCAACGGCTCCGGAAAATCCACGCTCATTCGCATAATCGCCACCCTCATACTCCCCGATACGGGTCGCGTCACTGTCTTCGGCCACGACGCCGTCCGAGAGTCCCTCACGGTAAGGCGCTTCATCAACCGCGTCTCCGTCGAAGCCTCCTTCTTCAAAAAACTCTCCCCCTGGGAAAACCTCGCCTACGCCGCCAGGCTCTACGGCGTCCCCATGGCCCACGCTCGAAAGCACGCCGCAGACATCCTCAAAAAACTCGGCTTCGATACCTCAAGGATGAACCGCTCCCTAACCGACCTCTCACGCGGCATGCAGCAGAAGGTCGCCATCGCCCGCGCCCTTCTCACTTCCCCCTCGCTCCTCCTCCTCGACGAGCCCACAACCGGCCTCGACCCCGTTTCCAAGGAGCAGGTCCAGGATTTCGTCGAGTACGTGCGCGAGAACCACGACGCCACAATCATCATCACCACCCACGACATGGAGGAAGCCGAGAGAGTCTGCGACAGGCTAGCCGTCGTGGACCGCGGACGCTTCGTCGCACTCGACACACCCGCCGTGCTCAAAGGCCTCGTCCCCCCGAAGGACCGGCCCATCACACTCAAGGACGTCTTCTTCCACGTCACCGGCGCTACATTCGCCCAGCGGGAATCCGCACAGAAAAAAAACTGAAGCCGGAGGAAAAACATGCGCGCATTACTCGCAAGGGAATTCAAAGCGACTCTCGGTTTCATGGTGCGCGACCTCCACCTCACCAGGAGATACGCCGGCTGGGACATCGTCTTCCTCGCCTACGGAATGGTCAACGCCCTCGCCATCGGCCTCATCAGGCACGGCGAACCCGACAAAATCCTCTACCTCGTCGTCGGCGCCGTCTTCTGGAGCTTTCTCATAATACTCTTCGACGTAATCGCCGACACCATCGCCTGGGAGCGCTGGGAAGGAACCATCGAATACACCTTCATGGCCCCCATCCACCGCTTCACACACCTCCTCGGCGAATCCGCCTTCGGCGTCGGTTACAGCGTCATACGCTCCACCATCATCTTCGCCTGCGCCGCGCTATTCTTCCACACCACCTTCCCCGAAGCACACATCCTCACCACCTTGAAAAACGCAAACCTCCTCGGCGCTTTCCTCGTCCTCATCGTCGCCAGCCTCTCCTTCCTCGGCATGGGCATAATGGCCGCCATACTTCCCCTCCTCTCCCCCGAAAAAGGACCGCAGGCAACCCACGTCTTCCAGGCATTCATAATGCTCGTCTCCGGCATCTACTACGACGTCTCCGTCCTCCCCTCCTGGCTCAGGCCTATCTCTTACTTCTCCCCCGGCACCTACGCCCTACGTTCCATCCGCAGCGCACTCCTCGACGCAGCCCCTATCAAGAACCTGGCCGGAGACATACTTATCCTCCTCCTCGCCGGAGCCATACTGATTCCACTCGGACTGTGGGCCTTCCACATAGCGGAAATACAGGCCAAGCGCAAAGGCTTCCTCAAACGCAGCGGCTGACCAGCTCTTTTGATACGCATGTCTCCTGGGCCCCACAGACATGCGTCTCAAAAAACTTGACTTGTCCCCCCTCAGCCGCTAGGCTTTTCTAGTCCGCCCCCCTGCGCAGCCGCTCAAACATGCGTGTCAAAAGAATGGACTCTCACTCGCTTGACCTTCTCGAATTCGACCGCGTAAAGGAAATCCTCAAAGGCTACGCCGCCTCCCCCCTCGGCAGGCAGATTGCCGGCTCCGTAACCCCCATCCGCACGCGCGATAAAATCACCATCTGCCTCGAGCAGACCACCGAAATGCGGTGGCTCCTCGAAGCACGCGTCCGCATCCCTCTCGCCGGCGCGCGTGACATCGCCGCACCCGTCGCCTCCACCGCCACTGCCGGCACCCCCCTCGAGCCAAACATCCTACTCGACATCCGCTCAACCCTCGAAGCCGGCTCCGCCGTAAAGCAGCTCTGCTCCGGCCTCGGACCCGACTACCCGAGACTCTCGTCGCTGTCCTCACACTTCCTCACCTTCGAGCACCTCTGCGACATTATTGACAAGGCGATTGACCCCCGCCGTACGGCGGGCGGCCTCGTCCGCGATGACGCCTCCCCGAAACTCGCCGACCTCCGCCGCAAAATAGAATCTCTTGAAAAGAACATCCGCGAAAAAGCCTACAACCTCGCCCAGTCACCCCGCTTCCGAAACCTCCTCCAGGAAACCACCGTCACTCCCCGTCACGGCCGATACACCCTCCCCGTCAAAGTAACGCACAAGCATCTCGTCCCCGGCGTGATCCACGACCATTCCCAGACAGGCCAAACCGTCTTCATCGAGCCACAGGAGCTCGTCGACCTCGGAAACCAACTCGACGATGCCCAGTTCGAAGAGCGCCAGGAAGTCTCCCGCATCCTCTGGGAGCTTACCAAGGCCGTCTCAGACCAGCGCCACGATATCCTTACCACCGTCCGCGCGCTCGCCTGGTTCGACTTCACCTACGCCAAAGCTCGCTACAGCCTAGCCTTCAAAATGTCTCCACCCCAGCTCTCCCACGACGGACACCTCTTACTCCACGAGGCCCGGCACCCGCTCCTCCTCTGGCTCGAAAGCAACAAACCCGCCTCACCCACCACAAACAAGGCGGGTGAACATCCGGCGGAAAAGCCCCAGACCGACCCCTTCCAGACCGTCGTCCCCATAAGCGTCCGCCTCGGCGACGACTTCGACATCCTCGTCATAACCGGCCCCAACACCGGCGGCAAAACCGTCACCCTCAAAACCATCGGCCTCCTTTCACTCATGGCCCAGTCCGGCCTGCACATCCCCGCAGCGCCCCACTCTCGCCTCCCCATCTTCCGCAACGTCTTCATTGATGTCGGCGACGAGCAGAGCATCGAAGCCAGCCTCAGCACCTTCTCCTCCCACATCTCCCGCATCACCCAAATCCTCCACCACGTAGACAGAAAGAGCCTCGTATTGATGGATGAACTCGGCGCGGGAACCGACCCCGCCGAAGGCGCCGCCCTCGGCACCGCCCTCCTCGACTTCCTCGCCCGAACCGGCGCACGCGTCGCCGTAACCACGCACCTGGGTTCCCTTAAGAGCTACGCATTCAACAGCCCGCGCGTCGAGAACGCCTCCGTCGAATTCGACCAGGAGACTCTCGCCCCCACATACAGCCTCACCATCGGCCAGCCCGGCTCCTCCAACGCCGTCGCCATCGCCCGGCGCCTCGGACTCCCTCCAAAGGTGCTATCCAAAGCGGAAGAGATTCTCACCGCCGAACCTCCCGAAACCCGCGCTCTCATCAAGAAGATGGAAAAAGCGGCCTCCTCCGCCGAGCGCAATCGCGCCCGCGCCATCGCTCTTCGAAAAGAGGCTGAAAAACTCCAGGAACAATGCCGCCAGGAACTTGAGACCGTAAAAACCCTCCGCCAGCGCCTCACTCGCGAGGCCGACCACGAACTTCACACGATCCTCTCTCACATCAAGCGCCGCATTGATGCTTCCCTCCACGACCTCCGCCAGGCACCCGAGCCCGTCGCCCAGCGCGCCGAAGCTCTCGCCAGGCAAATCGACGCCGAGATCCTCAATACCCCGCTCGGCAAAAAGCACGCCGAGTTCGTCAAAAAACTCCGCCAGGGCGACCAGGTCTACCTCCCCCGCTTCGACACCGCCGCCACCGTCTACTCCATCGACCGCAAAAGAGGCACCGTACGCCTACGTTTCGGAAACGCCTCCCTCGAAACCTCATTCGAAGAAATTAGCTGGGCCAAATAACAATGAACCCGACCCTACTTCCCATAGCCGACTTCCCTTTCCGCCTCGTTGCGGCAATCTCTCCTCACCCCGATGACTCCGCCATCGGCTGCGGCGGGCTGATGTGTCGCCTCAATCGTTTCTCTCAACCCATCCGCCCCACGCTGGCTGCCATCGTCCTCACCTCCGGGCACAGGGGCGTCTCCGACGAATATCTCCGCGAATACCTCGCGGAGACCAGCCTCCTCTCCTGGCCCTCCGATTCAACAGAGGTGATCCGCCGCAAAATCCTTATCCGCGAGCAAGAGGCAAAGGCCGAGGCCGCCTCACTCGGCGTTGATTCCGTCCAGTGCCTCAACCTACCTGACCTATACGAGCGACACTCGGTCGCACCCGAAGAGATCCAACGACTTGCACAGGCCCTCGGCGAGCTCGGACGTCCCCTACCCGCTTCGGCCCCCAGGCTCCTGCTCCTCCCGCGCCTCGACGACCCTCACCCAGTCCACTCCCTCGGCTCCCAGCTCGTTAGTGAAGCCCTCATCCAGATGCCCGGCTGGACCGTCTGGCACTACGAGACCACCTGGATGTCATTAAACCCTCGCGATGTAACCACCATCGTCTCCCTCACCTCAAATGACATCGCCTGCAAGCTCGACGCCTTGAAGCAGCACCGCTCGCAGTTGGCCCGCACCGACTTCGTCAAGGTCGTCCGCGACATGGCCGAAGTCAAAGCGCAGACCCTCAACGAAATACTCTTCGGCTTCGGAAAGGACGGAACCCAGCTCGGGGCCTTCGTCGAACTCTTTCAGCAGCGGAGCGCCGTTACCCTCATACCATGAACCGCTCCCCGCTTCTCCTCCGCCCGCAAATCGGCCTCAATCAAGAGCCCCCTTGCGCCCCTGGCTCCAGCCACTATACTTCACCGCACTGCAACCCTTCCCTCCTCAGACAGATGGGACAATAAAATGAACGGACATCCTAACGCGGCTTTCTTGGTCACTGTCCTTGCCTACGCTGCATTTGCGGCAGCATCCTTCATCCTCGCGGCCGAAGAGCAAAGCCTTTTCACCTTCACCCAGGCGGACACCGATCGGAGCAGCATCGAAATCCATGCCGGCACCACCGCTCCAAAACCAATCCCCGACTTCCTCTTCGGAAAATTCACCGAGCACCTCGGCTTCAACATCTACAACGGCATGTGGGCTCAGGTCCTCAAGAACCCCGAGTTCGCGCCCGCCGAAACCCTCGGCCGGGACATCGAAAAAGGCCACTGGCTTCGCCAAATGGACAGAAGGCCCGAGTACCGCGGCATCGTGGACGCCGTCAGCAGAAAAGTCGCTCTCTACTGGCTCCCCTTCGGTCAGGGAGAAGTGACCTTCTCCTTCGACTCCGACGCCGTCAGTCCCCCCTCCGCCCAGAAAATGGAAGTCAAGTCAATCTCAAGTCCGCCGTACGGCGCACAAGTCGGACTGACCCAGCCCATCTTCCTGCCGCTCCACCGCCAGCAGAACTACGAACTCTCGTTCTGGGCAAAGGCGAAGAACTTCGACGGAACCGTCACCTTCACTGTCCGCCCCCGCTCCTCTTCCGACACACTCGCCCAGGCCGCCTCCCCCCGCCTTACCGAAGACTGGCAGCCGTACAAAATGAAAATGAAGATCGAGCCCGCCGAGCGCGGCGCTCCCCTCGACTTCATCATATCCATAGATCGCCCCGGCACCCTCTGGCTCGACCACGTCTGCCTCGTCCCGAAGGATAACGCCGCCGGCTTCGACCCAGACGTCATCGCCTATCTGAAAGCTTCCCACCTCCCCCTTCTCCGCTGGCCCGGCGGCAACTTCTCCTCCGGCTACCACTGGCAGAACGGCATCGGACCAGTCGAACGCCGCCCCACTCTCCAAAACCCCGCCTGGCGAAACGCTCTCGAATACAACCACGTCGGCACCGACGAATTCATCGCCTTCTGCCGCATCGTCGGATGCGAACCCCTCATATGCGCCAACGCCGGCGACGGAACCCCCGAAGAAGCCGCTCGCTGGGTCGAATACTGCAACGGCGACGCAGATACCACTTACGGCGCAATCCGCGCGGCAAACGGCCATCCCAAACCTTACAACATCACCTACTGGGAGATCGGCAACGAACTCTACGGAAAATGGCAGATCGGCCATTGCTCAGCCGAAGAATACCCCGGCCGCTACCGCCGCTTCCACGAAGCCATGCGCGCCGCAGACCCCCGCATAAAGTTCATCGCCTGCGGCCACACCCCCGAATGGAACGCTCAACTCGTCGAAAAAGTTCCCGGCATCCTCCGCTCCGTATCGCTTCACACCCTCTTCGGCAGCAATCTGAACCGCGCCTGCGACCCCAGAGAAACCTTTGAAACACTCATGGCCTACACCTGGCATTACGACGGCTTGCTCCACACCCTCGCTGGGCAAATGACTCCCGCGATTCCCGCCCCCCGCATCGCCGTCACCGAACTTCAGATATTCGTCTTCGCGCCCGGCTACCCCACTAACCAGACCATGGCTGAAGCCCTCTTCTTCTCCGGCATCCTCCATTCCTGCATCAGGCAGGGCGACCTCGTCGAAATGATCACTCACAGCGCCCTCGTAAACCACGGCGGCGGCCTCAGGAAAGCAAGGGAAATCGTCTATCCCAATCCCGTCCACTGGGCTCACCACCTCTACGCAAACCAGCCCGGCAGGTTCCCAGTCCGCCTTGACGTCGCATGTCCCACCTTCAGCGTCCCCAAGCGCACCTCGCCCGCCGTCGAAGCCGTTCCCTATCTCGACTGCCTCGCCCTCCTCGACGAAAGCGGCAAAACTCTCTCCTTGATCGTCGCCAACCGCCATCCCGAAAAACCCCTTCCCGCCTCGATACTCCTCCACGACTTCCAGCCTCAGCCCGACGTCAACGTCTCACAAATCGCACCCGAGAGCTTCGTCAGCTCAAACACCTGGCAAAACTCCGGCAACGTACGGTTGATCGAATTGAGAGAGAGCGCCGACGGCCCACGGCTCGACTACACGTTCCCCCCTCCCTCCCTCACGGCCTTGAAGTTCGCGAGAAAGCCCTTATAATCTCCTCGCCTCTTCGTGAATAAGATCCGCATCTCTCGCGTACTTATTTGCGGGGAGCGCGACACAGCAATCAACCCGAAAGGAAGGAGCCGCAATGCAAGCATCGAAGGTCCTGATAGCCGTCGTGACGATCGCTCTCGTAGCCGCGATTAGTATTCTGGGAGCGCGGCGCCGGAGCACCCGGCAGGATCTCACCTCCGTCGAGCAGCAGCTTCAGGCTGAAAAGCAGCGCGCGGCCGATGCCGCCGCCCAAAAGGCCGGCCTTGAAGCTGAAATAGAAGAGCTCCAGTCGAAGCTCCGCAAAGCCGAGGAAGCAAGGGACGCGATCGAAGAGGATAGAAACAAACTCGCAGAGCGCCTCGCGAAGGCCTCAGCCTCACCCCCGCAGCAGCAGCCCCCTCAGCCGGAGGAGAAGCCGTCGCAACCCACGCCCGAGCCGGAGGCCCCGATGACCATGGACGAATTCAAAACCCTCGTCCAGGAAGTCGCCGGCCTCGGCCTGGAAGCATATACATCGCGCAAGACCAACGAACTCGTCAAGGCCGCCAAAGCCCTCGGCGCCGACGCAATCGCCGAGCTTGAGCGCCTCCTCCTTGAAAGCGTTGACGCCACCCGCCGCTTCGCCGCCGCCGCCATATTCGAAAAGCTAGCCGACCCCGCCGCCATCCCGGCACTCGCCGTCGCCATCGAAAACGACACCGACACCCTCGTCCGGCGCATGGCATCTCACGCCGTAGCGTTCATCGAGGATGAGTCCGGCATACCGATCCTTCAGAAAGCTCTCGGCGATCCCGAAATAGGAGTACGGATCAACTCCGCCTTCGGCCTCGCAAAAATCAAAGCCCCCGGCGGCCTCGAAGCATACCAGGCAATTTACGACGACCCGACGACCGACTCATTTATGAAAACGGCGATCCTCGGCGGATATACCCTCTTCCGCGACCCCGCCGCCGTCCCCTTCCTCGACCGCGTCTACTCCGAATCTGAGGAACTCCGGACTAAGCTCGTCGTCGTCATGGCATTGGGTAACACTCCCGGCGACGAATCAGCCCAGCTACTTGAGAAAATCATCCTCACCGAACCCGAAGAGTCGGTCCTCGACGCCGCAATGAAGGCCTACAAAGAATGCACCGGCAAAGAGTACGGTGAGTGACCCTCTCCGCGTCTTTTGAGACGCCTGCTCGCGGGGGCTTGGCCGAGAGGCGTGTCAAAGAAACGCGCGCGAGGCCACGCCCCTTTTTGAGACCCGTCCCTGCGCGGCTCCGCAGGCATGCGTCTCAAAAACCGCCCTCGACGATCGCCACCGCCCTTATAGGCGAGGAATCCAGTCCCTTAATCCTCAGCGGAAACCCGATAAAGAAGAACCTCTCCGGCAGCTTATCCAAATTCACCAGCCGTTCGATGAGGGGTATGTTCTTCCGCAGCAGCGCGTCGTGAACCCCGAGATCCTTCTCCGCCTCCAAATGGCAGTTCAACCCGATCCCCAGCATCTTTATCGGAAGCCCCGCCAGCCATCTCGCCGCCTCACCCGTCAACGTCGGCGAATCGTCTTTGCTCAATCTGTTCCGCAGCAGCAGAATATCCCCCGGCCTGAGCCGGCCTCCCGCGAGCTTCTTCATCCCCTCTTCGCTGATCTTCGCCTTCGCCCCCGCCGCGTCGTAATCAAGCACAATCGCCTCCCCGATGAAGCTTTCCAGCGGCAGCGCCGCCACGTCCGCTAGCTCCTCCTTGTAGTGCGACGGCGCCTCTATGTGCACCCCAACATGGCTCATCATGTCAACGTCGTGCATTATCGTCCCGTCTCCCTCGTACACAAACGGCCTTATTTCCAGCCGCCGCGACTCCTTCCCCGGCACAAGCTCCGGCGATAGATCGATCAGTTTGTGGCGCTCAGACAAGTACATCTCTCATCTCCTATACCTGTTGCATGAACACATCTGCCGCTTCAAGCTCCGCATCCACCGCCCCCAAAAGCTCCTTCAGCCGCCCGGCGTCCATATGCAGCGCCGACCAGACCTCCTTGTCGACCCTCGGCTCCTCCACCTCCGCCAAACATCCCGCCCCCTTCACGCTGCAAACGTAATCGGCGAGCTTGCACACAGCGACCCCCACGTTTCCTTCCGCCGCCTTCCCGCTGTCGCGCAACCTTATTGCTTCGATCAGCCTCGCCGGCAGCCTCCAACGCTCGCAAAGCCACGCCCCTACCTCCGCGTCAGTCGTGTCAAACACCGCCTTCTCCGCTTCGAAAATCCGGATCCCTTCCGCCTTCGCCTTACTGATTACCCCCATCATCACGTCGGGCGCGTGATGGGCAATCACCAACTTCCCGATATCGTGCAGCAAACCTACCAGAAACAGCATCTCAACGTCCCCGTCCCCCACCCTCTCCCCAAGCATCCTGCACACGTACGCAGCACCCACGCTGTGACGCCAGAACAGCCTGTAGTCCACGCCCCCCCTCTTTCCATCCTTGCCGAACACCTTCACCACCGAAAGTCCCAGCGCCAGGTTCCTTGTCGTCCTCATCCCCAGAAGCAGCACCGCGTGTCGGATGTTGGCTACGCTTCTAGGCAGCCCGTAGTACGCCGAATTCGTAAGTCGCAGCACCTTTGCCGCCGTAGCCGGATCTTTCGAAATCGTCTCCACTATCTCGTCCACCGAAGCGTCCGGATCGGAAAGAAGCCCCACAAGCTTGTTCGCGACCTCCGGCAGTGTTGGCAGCGCCGCTATCCCATCCACAATGCTCCTTAATTCCTCCTGTGTCATGCGTTTCCTCCGGCCTATGACAGCGTCACTAAACGCAACATCCCTGAGTTCTTTGCCCAGCTGTACTTGACCCCCCCCGCCGCCTGTTTGGATTATCGGCGATACATCGTGTAAGGCACAATGCTAACTGCGGAACTTTCTCAGATCAATCCTCCTTCCGCTCTTGATTCGCCCTTTCCCCGGCCACTACAATTTCAGCGTGACCGCTCAACTTCCTCACATCCCGCCAATTGAAGAGATCTCCAGCGTCAAGCATCCCGCTGTGAAACTCGCCCGTTCCCTCGCCGCCTCCGCCGGCCGCAGCAAGCACGGCGCTTTCCTCGCCGAGGGCCGCAAGGACCTGGACCTCGCCCTCCGCCTTGGCAGCCAGCTTCAGTCCGTTTTCATATCAAAACCGGCTGCCGCCTCTTTTCCAGCCACCACCCTTCAGCAACTCGTTGAACGACACGTCCCCACTTACCTCACCTCCCGCGGCATCTTCGCCAAAATCCTCGCGACACGATACGAACCCGCTGTAGAATGCGTCTCCGTCGTCGGAATCCAGCCCTGCAACCTCAAACAGATTCTCCCCACCAGGCCCTTGCTACTCTTGCTCTGCGACCGCGTCGCTGACCCCAGGAATCTCGGCCTCATCGTCAGAACCGCCGACGCCGCATCCGCCTCAGGTCTCATACTATCCCCCGGCTGCGCCGACCCCTATGGCCGCCCCGCCGTCCGCGCCTCCACCGGCTCCATCTTGACCATGCCCGTCTTCAGAGATTTCCCCCTCCTCCAAGCCGTCACTCGCCTCAAGGCCGCGAGTCTCAAGATATTCGCTTCATCCGCCGCTGGCGAAAAGCCCCTGTGGGAAACGGATCTCACCGCACCCGCCGCCCTCATCCTCGGCAGCGAAGCCGACGGCGTCTCCGAAGAGCTTCGCCGCGCCGCCGACGCAACCCTCCGCATCCCCATCGCCGGAGCCGCACACTCGCTGAACGTCGCCGTCGCCTGCGGCGCTATCCTCTTCGAGCGCCTCCGGCAGGCGGCTTCAACCCGAAGAAATCGCGACTGACCCGGCCCTACCCCGCCCCCTCACCTGCACTCTTTCGCCGTTCCCCGGCCGAAGCCCTCCTCCCCCGCCCTCGCATCCTTTCCGCAACCTTCTTGGCGACAGCTTTTTCGATCAGCCTCCGCAAGACCGCGGGCGATCCTCCTTCCATATATCCCTCCACGAACGCCGGCAGATCCCCCGCCTCACCCCTGCGCCTCAGCTTGCTGCCCATGTCCGCCAGGTCTTTCGCTCGGCGGCGTGCAGAAATTCGCCGCCCGAATTTCGCGCAGTCCAGATCTACGACGCCCACCTCAATTCCCCCGTCCCCCCGCACGAGCACGTTCCCCGGATGAACGTCGCGGTGGCGAAACCGCAATTCGTGCAGCCGGCGTATCGTTCTCCCTGCCTCCCTCATCACTTCACCACGAACTTCAGCCGACCAGCCCGGTTGCCGGAACCCCTTTCCCATCAGCTCGGACACGGACACAAAACCTTCCAGACGTCGCGAAACGAACCAGCAATCCTCAGCCATAAACCCCCGGTGCCTCCATCCGACCGCCAGCGCCTCCGCCACCAAAATCCCCCTCGCCTCCAGATATCGCGTCGCCCGCCATTCTCTCTTCGCACGATTCGCCAGAAACCGGTGCCCCAGCCTCCGCCTCAATCCCAAAAGCCTGAAACATTTCACCACCACCCGCCCCAGCTCCTTGCCACCGTCAACCATCGCGACCGTCCGCCCCGCATTATCCCTCACCACCTCGAATTCGGGCCGCCCCTTAAGCACGTCAAGCCATCGAATAACCCTTTCCTTCAACGCGTCCGCCACGGCCGCCTTCAAAAGCCACTGCCTCCCCCCGATCCGCTCGCGCGAAACCCCTTCACCATTCTTCACAGCCTGTCCCCCATCCGAACTCTATCTGCATATTCTGAATCGTGATGCCTGCGCCGCCGCGGACATTCTTTTGAGACGCATGTATGCGCGGCCCGGAACCAAGCGTCGCAAAAGACGGACTCTCCCACTTATACCATCTCCTGCCGCCCACTTCGAGCGACCTCACTTACTCCTGCGGCTTTAACCGCGCTTGCCATCCAAACCGTACTGACGTAAACTATTTGACCCTGGCACGACAACGGACAAGGCTGGCAAGACCACCCGACAGCCGCATCAGAAAAGGAGTGACCTCGTGAAGGTAGTTCTCATCTCTCTCGACACTAACTGCGCAAACCATCTCGGCTGCTACGGCTACCGCTTCGACACGTCCCCGAACATAGACAAATTCGCCTCCGAAGGCGTAATCTTCCAACGCTCCTACGCCTCCGACGTACCCACCCCGCCGGAGTACACCGCCATCTTCACCGGCCGTTTCGGAATACACAACGGAATATTCGGCTTCCAATCGCCCGACACCTTCCGTCCCGGCCCCCCTCTCTTTCAGCAAGTCCTCGCCGGCGCCGGCTGGCGCACCGCCGCCATCAGCAACGTCCTCTACCCCTGCCCCTGGCTTCTTCGCGGCTGGCATGAGATAAGGCCGCCCGGCCTTCGTTTCCAGGGAGGAACCGCCCCCGAGGTCACCGACGAAGCCATCCGCTGGCTCGAAGAACGCGACCCCGAAAACTTCTTCCTCTTCGTCCACTACTGGGAGCCGCACCAGCCCTACAACAAAGCCCCCCAGAAACACCGCAAGCTCTTCCCTACCGAGACCTACGAATCCTTCGCCCCGGACATGCGCATCCTGAACGCAAATCCCATAATGAAGGATTTCTACGCCCGCTACCACCAAATGGGCGAAGGCGACGCCACCTTCTCCTCCGCAGAAGCTCTCGCACGCTACGACAGCCAGATACACTTCGTTGACGAAGAAGTAGGCCGCCTCATTGACCACCTCGACCGTAGCGGCCTCGCCGAAGAAACCCTCGTCATCATCACCAGCGACCACGGCGAAGCCTTCGGAGAATACGGCTTCTTCGACCACTTCTCCTGCTACGAGAACATCTGCCACGTGCCGCTCATCGCTCGCCTACCCGCAAAATTCCCCAAAGCCGCCCGCGTAGACGGCTTCGTCTACGGCGCCGACATAATGCCCACCGTCCTCCAACTCGCAGGGATAGACGTCCCGCCCGGCATCGACGGCAAAAGCTTCCTGGCCTCCGCGACCGACGGCAAACCCGCACCACGTCCCTTCATCGTCACGGACTGCAACGCCCTCGTCGCCCAGCGCATGATCGTCGAAGGAAAGTGGGGCATGGCCCACACCCTCAACCCCGGCCCCTTCGACCACATCAAAACCTACGAGCTATTTGATGTCGAAGGCGACCCCGAGCAGGAACTCTCCCAAAAGCATCCGGAAAAGCTCAACGAACTCCGCATCAAAATGGAAGACTGGCTCGCCGATCAACTGGACGGCGGCCCCGACCCCCTCGCCCACGCCGCACGCGACGGCGGCTGGGCAATCGGACACGGCTCCTTGGTCTGGGGTGTCCTCTCCAACCTAGAATACGCCCGCAAAAATAAGGTCTTCTGGGAAACCTTCACGCGAAGGCACGGCCGCGGCGTCAACTTCCTCCCCATCCTCGAATCCATGAAATAGACCGACTTTTTTGAATCCTGACGGCCGCGAATCCGCCCAAGCATGTGTTTTTTTCAAACCCGACCGCCGCCAAGCCCCGGAACCATGCGTCTCAAAAGAACCGCTCAGCCACCGTAACCCCGCGCCGCTCCAATAGCGACCCCTCCAGCCGGAACAGATCCACCAGCGCCTTCAGATAATTCACCACCGCATCCACCTCTGATATCCGGCTCGCCACCAGGTCCCGCTGCGCCTGCGCCACAAGAAGCGTCGTAGACCTGCCGACCCTGAACTTCTCCGTCTCCGCCCGCAGCTTTTCTTCCTGGAGCGCACGCGTCGCCGCCGTCGCCGTCGCCTGCTCCGCCGTCCGATCCACCTCGATGTAAGCGGACCTGACGTCCACCTCCACGAGCTGTGCCAGGTTCGCCACCGCCTCCTCCGCCTGTGTCCGGCTTAGGACCGCACGTCTCTGGCGCGCCTTCGCCTCCCGGTTTCGCAGAGGATACTCGAAGCTTATCCCGCCCGAAATCGCATAGCTCTCCCCGTCCATCTGCCTCACCGACCCGCCAAAGGAATCCGCGTAACCCGTCTTCCCCAGCGTGACGAACAAATCCATCTTCGGAAGTACGCCGTTCTTCGTCTTCACCACCTCCAGATTCCCTCGCTCCACCCCAAGCCGCGCCTCGTTCAGATCCGGCCGCATCCGCAGCGCCACCTCCACGTGCCTCTCGACGTCGTCCAGTTTCACCTCCGGCACCGCAGGTCGGTCTCGAAGAATGATCTCTCGCTCCCAAAGCCCCCCGCCCGGAGGATTCAGCAACCGCAAAAGCCGCAGCCGCGTCGTCGCCAGCGCGCTCCGCGCGTTGATCAAGTCCTCCCGCCTGAGCGCCACCTCCGCCTGCGCCGCCGCCAGCTCCGTCTCCGCCAGCTTCCCGATCCTTATCCTCTCTTCCGTCTCCCTCTGCTGCTGCTCCGCCAGCCCCAGAGACTCCTCGAAGATCTGAATCCGCCGCTCCGCAAGCGCATACTCCCAGTAGGTCCCTTCAACCTCCGCAACCACCGACTCCGCATAGCCGTGCAGCTCGTACTCCGAAGCTCGCGTGTCAAGCCTCGCCTGGCGCAAGCTCGCCACATTGCTGCTGACCCTCGCCCCTTTCAAAAGCGCCTGCGTAACCGTAAGCTCCACCAGCGCCTCATGCTCGTCGCTGTAAAGCTCCGACCAGTCTCGATCCGTCGCCAGCCTCAAGCTCACATCCGTACCCGTCGGGAAGTTCTCGCTGATCTCCAACTCGCCGCCTATCCGGCTGCTTGTCGTCTCCGCCGCCTCACCCGTCGTCCTTGACATCCGCTCGGCATGTTCGCGCGAACCTGCGTATCCCCCCGCAATCGTCGGATCGAACTCCGCACGCTCCTCGTCCTCGTACGTGCGTCGAATTGCAGGCCCCAGCCGCTGCACCCTCAGCCCCCGATTGTTCTCCAGCGCCAGCATAATAGCCCCCTCAACCGTCACCTCAAGCGGCCCACGCGGCTCCTCCGACTCAGCGGCCCCCGCCGCCACCTCCTCTCCACCGAATTCGCCGGCGTATCCAATCCCGCTTGTAGCTGTACCCGTGGCGGCGCCCTCGTAGCTTTCCCGACCGAGATTCGCGCAAGAGAGCAGCGCAAAGCATGTCACAAAAAACAACCCGCACATCACGCCTCGGTAGAGCTTCCTCACAGGCATCTAACTCCTTCCCCCCGCCGAACTCGGCACACCCGCCAGACCACTCTCGGGGCTGTCGGCTCCCCCCTCGACCTTCACCGATCTCCGCTCGAAAATCGAGTAAACCACCGGCACGAACACCAACGTGATCAGCGTCGAGCTGGCGAGCCCGCCTATCACCGCCCTCGCCAGCGGCGCCTGCGCTTCTCCTCCCTCCCCTAGACCCAGCGCCAGTGGCAGCAGGGCGAATACCGTCGTCAAAGCCGTCATCAAAATCGGTCGCAGCCTCCTCCGCCCCGCCTCCTCTATCGCCTCGAAAAGACCCATCCCATGCAGCCGCCTGAGCTGGTTCGTATGGTCCACCAGCAGAATCGCATTATTCACCACAATCCCCCCCAGCATGATGCACCCTATGAAAGACTGTATGTTGAAAGTCGTCTTCGTAACGAAAAGCATCAGCGTCACCCCGATAGCCGCCAGCGGCACCGAGAACATCACCACAAATGGATCCCTCACCGACTCGTAAAGGCACGCCATCACCATGTACACCAGCACTAAAGACAGCGCCAATCCGATCGCCAGCTCTCTGAAAGCCTTCTGTCGCTCCTCGTAATCGCCGCTGAAAGCCACGCTGAAATCCCGCGGCACCGGAACCGACTTGAGTCCCCTGCGAATGTCCCCTATGATCGAACCCATATCCCGTCCGCTTATGTTCGCCGATACCGTCACCAGCCGCTCCTGATCCTTTCGTTCGATCCGCACCGGCCCCTTCCGCGGACCCACGCTCACCAGGTTCCTCAGCACCACCGGCTCCCCTTCCGCGTTGGTCAGCATCAGATCCAATACGTCGCGCATCTCCATCTTCTCCGCGTCCTTCAACTGCACCACGATCCGATACTCATCCCCGCCCTGCCGGTAGTTTCCCGCGCTCGACCCCGAAAGCACCGTCTGCAGCATGTTCGCGATCTGCGAGACCGTCACCCTCATGTCCGCCGCCTTCTCCCTGTCCACGAAGATCAATTCCTCCGGACTTCCCGTCTCCCGGCTCACACGCGCATCCGTAACCCCCTCCGTCCCCTCGGCCACTTCCTTCACCCGTTCCGCCAGCGCGTCCGCCGTCTCCAGATCGTAACCTCGCACTTCAATCTGCACCCTCTCCGTACCCCCCGCCCCCATACGCAGCATGAACCGCCCCCCTCTCGTCCGCGTCCGGACTTCCACCCCGGGGATGTTCCCAAGCTTCTTCCTGAGCGCCGACGCGATCTCCTCGCTCGATCGCTCCCGCTCAGCTTTCGGCTTCAGCGCTATCCTCACGCTTCCCGAATGCGACCCCGCCGAACGCCACCCCGAGCCTCCCGCGCTCGCCATCATCCTCTCCATCTCCGGCACCTCGTCCTTCACCATCGCCTCGATCAGCCTCATCTTCTCGTCCACCAGCTTCAGCCTCGTCCCGACCTCCATCTCCGCGCTCACCGACACCTCCCCCTCATCCGTCGTCGGCATAAGCTCCACCCCCACCAGCTTCACCAGCGCAAAACTCCCGCCAAGGAGCACAGCCGCTCCCGCCACAACCAGCGCCCGGTGTCTCAGCGCGTAGTGCAGCACCCCCCTGTACTCGCTCTCCATCCGCTTGAACATCCGCCCGCTCAGCCGAAACACCTTATGCCCCAGCGTCTCGTCAGCCGTCGCCTCCAGCGAAGTCGGCCGCAAAAACCTCGCCCCCAGCATCGGCACCAGCGTAAGCGCCACCGCAAGCGAGCACGCCAGCGAAAAACTCACCACCGCCGCCAACTGCTTGAACATCACCCCCGCCATCCCACGGATGAAAATAAGCGGCAAAAATACCGCAAGCGTCGTCAGCGTGCTCGCAATTATCGCCGCCGTAACCTCCTCACTCCCGTTCAGCGCCGCCTGCATCCCGCCTTCCCCCGACTCCCTCAGCCGGTAGATGTTCTCCAGAACCACGATCGAGTTATCTATCAACATCCCTATCCCCAGCGCAAGCCCGCCCAGCGTCATAATATTAAGCGTAAACCCCGCGAAGTATATCAGCGCGAACGTCGCCACTATCGAAATCGGTATCGCAAGCGCGATGATCACCGTGCTCCGCATGTTCCGCAGAAAGAAAAGCAGCACAACCACCGCAAATATGCCGCCGTATAGCGCCGCCGAACCCACGTTCGTTATCGAACGCTTGATGTAGTCCGACGTGTCGAAAATCGATATCAACTGGATCTGCGGAATATCCCGGTTCAGCCGCTCCACCTCCTTGAGAACCCTCCGCGCCACGTCCACCGTGTTCGTACCCGACTGCTTGTACACCGAAACGCGCACCCCCTCGTCGCCGCCGATCCTCACTATCCGCGTCACCTTCCGGTACGCATCCTCCACGCTCGCCACGTCCCTCAGCCGAACCGCCGCGCCTTCCCGCGTCGCCACCACCGTACTCTCAAGCTCATCCAGATTCCTGTACTCGCCCGGCGTCCGAACCGTTACCTCAAACCTCCCGCGCTCGATCGTCCCCGCCGGCAGCGTCACATTCCCGGCCCTGATCCGGCTCAGGATTTGATCCAGCGGCAGCCCCAGCCCCTTTATCTTGTCCGCGTCCAGGTTCACCTGAATCTCCCGCTCCTGCCCGCCCCATACGTCCATTGACGCCACACCCGGTACGCGCTCGATCCGGTACTTCACCTCATCGTCAATCAGCTGCCGCATTTGCACCGGATCCAGCTTGCTCGAAGCTCCCAGCATCAATATCGGCATCCCCGCCGGATCGAACTTCCTCAGCCTCGGCCTGTCAGCACCATCCGGCAGCCGCGGAACCACCCGGTCCAGCCGATCCCGGATGTCGTTCGCCGCCGCATCCAAGTCCGTCCCCCACGAAAACGACACCCTTACGCTGCTGGACCCCTCCGACGACGTCGAAGTAACTTCCTCCACCCCCGGCACTGCCGTCATCGCCTCCTCGATCGGACGCGTTATTAACTCTTCGATCTCCTCCGGGCTCGCGTTCTCGTACCCGCACGAAATGCTCAGCACCGGGTACGTCACGTCCGGCATCAGATCGATCGGAATCCGGCTCAGAGACACTCCCCCCAGAATGATCACAATGAGCGTCACCATCACCGTGAATACCGGCCTATGAACCGCAAATCTCGATACCTTCATTCGCCCCCCTCCGTGCTTCCGCTCCCCCCACTCGCTCTTTTCTCCCCACTCATCCCCGGCACCGTGATCGCTCCACCGTTCTCCAGAAGGTGCTGCCCCAGCACCACCACGTATCCCTCCAGCTCCGGCTCGGTCACCTCAGCCAGTTCGCCATCCACGATCCCCAGCCCGACCGGCACGAAACGGGCCGTCCGCTTCTCCAGATCCGCAGCGAACACTCCCTCTTCCCCGTTCCTTCTCGTCAGCGCCGAAAGCGGTATCACCCTCACTCCCTCGTGCCTCGCAAACTCGATCTGCGCCCGCACGAACATCCCCGGCTTCAAAACCCTCTCCGCATTCGCCACCTCCACCTCCACCCGCGCCTGCCGCGATGCCTCCTTCAAAATCGGCGCCACCCTCAAAACCCCCCCCGCGAACTCCTTCGACGGAAACGCATCCGTCCTCACAACCGCCTTCTGACCCACTCTCATCTTCGAATAGTCGCGTTCAACCACGTACAGCACCGCCGTCAGCGACCCGATGTCAAGTATCGAAACTATCGGATCGTTCCCCCTCAGCATCGCCCCCTCATCCACGAACCGCTCCCCCACCACCCTCGACTCCTCCCCATCCTCCCACGAAGCCGCGATCCTCGTATATGAAAGCCGCACCTCCGCCGCCTTCAGTGCCGCTTCCTTCTGCTCCACCTGCGCCAGTGTAACCTTGTACTGCGCCTCGGACGCCTTCGCCTGCGCCTCGGCCTCCTCAAGCTCCGATTCTGACGCGATCTTCTGCTCCCGCAGTATCTGCGCCCTCTCCAGTTCCCGCCTCGCCACCTCCAGCGCGCTCTCCCTCTCCGCAACGTTCGCCTTCGCCACCTCCAGCTCCGCCCGGGCCTGCTCCACCTGCTGCACGTACTCCTCATCGTCCAGCTCCGCGATCAACTGCCCCCGCTTCACGTTGTCCCCTATGTTCACGTGCAGCCTCTCCAGCCTCCCCGCGATCTTCGGGGCCACCACAAACTGAGACCTCGCCAGCAGCGTCCCCGTGAAAGATCCCACCTCCCGCACCGTCGCAGCTTCAACCGGCACCACCTCAACCGCCACCGGAGGCGCCTTACCCCCGTACCCGTAACTCTGTGAAGAGCTCGTCGCTCTCCGATAAATCTGCCAGCCAAGCAGCCCGACCACGGCTGCGATAATCACAACACCTAAGACGCGCCTCTTCATGCCGTCGCTCCTTCGAAAAAACCTCTCACCAGCCCTAATCCCTTCCCGTTCACCTCGCACCTCCGAACAAACCATGCGCTATAAACCCCGCCACCGGCGGGAAGAAAAAAGTGCTCGCAATCCGGATCGCAGTAAACCTCCATCCCAGTATCCCCACCTCCATCGGCAGCCGCGCCACCGCCCAAAGCGACCATCCTGTAAGGAAAGCAACCATCGTGCCAATACCCGCCCCGTACGCAGAAGCCCCGCCACGATCGGCAGCGCAACGTAAGGGCCCCCGGGCGAAAGCCCACCCGCAATCGTCCCCACGAATATCCCACGCATCCCCGACTCCTGTCCCACCCACCTCGCCAGCGATTCCCGCGGCAGCAGCACCTGCACCATCCCCGCCGCCACGAACGCAAATGCCAAAAGCGGCACTATCTCCACCATCATCTTCCCCCCAGCCTTAAGCCCCCTTATCTCCTCCCCTTCACCCCTCGCGTACCCCACTAATAGAAGGATCACCGCAAGCACACCCATTATTATCGTTGGCACCAGCATCGCAAATTTCCTCTCTCTCGCTCCCATCCTCTGCTCCGTATTAACGAAACGCCGGCCTTCCAACTCACTTCCCCGAAGGCCGCCGTTGACGCCTCGCCTTCTCCTCACTCGCCCACGCCCCGTGGCAGAACACATCCACGATAAGCTCATCGCTTCGCGACGATCCCGGACCCTCCGCCAGCTCTCTCGCACTCGCCCTCAACATGCCCAGAAACAAACTCGCCAGCGCCTCCGGCGGCACGTCCCTCCGCACTTTTCCTTCCGCCGCCCCCTTCTCCATTATCTCCGACACGGTCGAAACCAGCTTCTTCCTCTTCCCCAGCCAACGCTCGCGCATCTTCCCCGTCAGCCAGTACATACGGCTGTCCTCCCCCTGCATCATACGAAATAGCTGCCGGCGGCGATCGAAAAACCCGCTCGTCTGTTTCGCCGCGCTCAGCAGCTGACTTTCGAACCCCACCCCTCCCGGCACCCTTTCGCGCAGAAGCTCGCACAGCTCGTCGAACCCCGAAGCCGCAACCTGGAAGAACAGATCGTCCTTATCCTCGAAGTACTGATATATCGTCCCCTTCCCCACCCGCGCCGCCTTCGCCACCTCATCCAGCGTGATCTCGTGCACCCTTCGGCTCGTAAAGAGCCTCTCCGCCGCCTCCATGATCCGGCGTCTCGCCTCTTCCCCTCGCACGTTGAAGCCCCCTTTCGCAGAACTGACCAGTCAGTATTGTCCCACGCCAAACAAACCATTTCAAGCCCACAGACGGAAAACTACCGCCCCCGCAGGTCTAAAAGCCCCTCTTCAACAGCCCCCTTCGCCCGCGACATCACAACGGCACCTCGCAAAACCCGCACGAAGCGCCCCGGAATCTCATCCCGCAGTTAGAGCACGTATGCCCCCACGTCCGCCACCTCTCTTCGCCCGCGACCATCCGCTCTCCGACGTGCTGCTCCACAGTCCGCACAAAATCCTCGAACCCTTCCAGAGCCTGAAACGCCATGAAATCTCCTCTCGCCGTCTCAAAGCGCAGTCGACATTTTCCGCCGACTCTCGAGTTCAGCTCCTCTACCCTTTTGACTTCGTCCCACGCCGCCGATATTTTCCCCCTGTCGCTGAACACGCTTATCCCGTCCTCGCCGACCTCGAAGCGCCTTTTGAACCGTCCGCCGCGCCCTGACCGCACGCCGAAAACGGCAGAACCAACGCCGAAAAGCCCCCAGAGTATAGCCCAGAGATCGTTGCCCGTCCGGAGCGCCTGGTACAACATGTACAGACCGACGGCGAACCCGCAAATCGAGCCGGGGATGGTGAGTATGCGCGCGCGACTGGGCTCTTTGTACCGGTAAACGGTGACCTTGCGGGAACTCAGCTCGGCTTCCGGACTGCCGGCCATCATCGCTTCTCCCCTGCGGCTTGCACCACTGGCAGATCATACGATCGGCGTCCGGATTGTCAACATTGCAGGGTTAGCGCACGCCATGCGCAGGGAGCTCCCGAAGCAGACAAGGCTAATAACGAGAGCTGAGCATCAGCCACCGCACCCGACCCGTTCTGCCTCGGCCTGCAGCGCCGCCGGGCCCGCACGCTCCGCGTCCGTCACAATATCGGAGCCGCGTCCTCGTGCACATCCCCCTTTATCACCATGTCGCCTGCAGCGCTTATGTAAGCCACCACGTTTCCGCCGGCATCCTTGAATATCAGGTCACTTCCCGCCGGATTCGTCATGCTGCTCTGCTGTGTCGTCACCGTCCCGCTCAGATCCAGGTCGCCGCTTGTCACATCGAGCCGAGCGACGATCTTCCCGCCCTCATCCTTCACGATAAACTCGCTCCCGCTCGTAGCAGAGAGCGTGTCCCCCAACTCCGCGTTCAGTTCCCCCTTCAGCAGCAAATCCCCGGCGCTCGTCACGCAGAGTACCGTATTCCCTCCGTCGTCGGTTATCTCGAACGAGTGCCCGATCTCGTACAGCACCGTATCCTGATGCCACCTCCTCGAACTGTCCACGGCCCTCAGTGAGAACCGGTAGCTCGCCCCTCCCCACAAAGCGGGGGCCGGCTCAGCCCACTGAAACAGGACGAGGTACGGATCGATAACGGTGTAGGTGAAGAGACTCGAAGTCACCGGGTCGAACTCGAACGTGACGGGGTCTACGCCGCGCTCGTACACGGTCGCCCTGATGCGCACTTCATCCGGGTCAAGGTCGCCGAGCCCATCCGGATCATACACCCAGAACTCCATCCCCCCCAGCGACGTCGGCGTTTTGTAGCCGAAATTCCCCGGCGATATCATGCACACCGGCCTCTGATTGCTCAGGTACGGTTCGAGTTGCTCCATCATTCCCGGAATTGCCGAAAGCGCCCTGAACTCGTACCCAGACGTGTACGTCGGAAGCGGACTGGGCAGCGGATCAGGGTAAGCCGGGGCCGGCATGTAGCCCGCCTGGTTCCCCGTCGCCCCCAGCGACTCCAGGTAATGCCCGTAGTGCAGCTTGTCCAGCCGGAACATGCTCGAAAAATACGCCAGGAGATCGTCGCGCACGTCCGTCGTTATACCGTGCGCATACAGAAGCGCATCCCCGTACGCGATAGCCAGCGGCCTGAACTTGTGACCGTCCGCCGGCGTCAGCGGCGTCCCTCCCGTCAGGCCCATGCCGGGCTCGTAAAACAGCGTCCCGCTGCACGCGCACCATACCCCGTTCCCCAGTTGGCACGACCTCAGGTAGTTCAGCCCCGCCTCCACGTACGCCGCGCCGTACTCCCATTTGCTCTCCGGCGCGCCCGGGTCGGGGTTATCGTGAAAGTTGTACAGCCACGCCTTCCACGCCCGTTCCTGGTCGCCCGCCATGTGCGTTCCCCGGCGGAAGGTCTGCACCCACTCCGGCTGAAACTCTTCGCTTCCCTGCTTAAGCACGTCGAGGAACGCCTGGTGGCCGGTAGCCTCGAAGGCGCTGGCTAGCCGCGTTGCGTTATGGCCGAAGAGGTCATCCAGCGGGTTGTCTATGCGCATCCAGTACGCACCCCAACCGCCCAGGTAATCCACCGCGTTGCGCACCCAGTTGGCAGCGCCCACGGCCGCCGCGAGGAAGTCGCTCTCGCCCGGCTCCGAGTAACGCTCCGGGAATGCCGAAGTCCTGTCCGCAACCAGCGCCAGAGCCTCAGTCGCCTTGCTCCACGCTATCTTGTCCATCCAGAAATACTCGTCGCCCTCCAGGTACGGATCGCCGCCGTTCTCCTGATACGTGAATTCACCCGTGTAAAGCGGCGCGGCGTCCCCGCCGTAAGTCAGGATATCCCTCCCAAGCTCGTACGCCATGTCGAGGTAAGTCACGTCGCTCGTCAGGTCGTACATGCCAACGAAGAAGATGATGTCGTTCACTGCGTGGATCTTATCTCCGGTCTGCAGGTCCAGATACCGGCCCTGGGTGAAACTGTATCTCCTGGGAACCCCGAAATCCGCGTCGCGATTGGCTACGATCGAGTCCACCTCATCGAGCAGCCACGGCGTCGCAGTCTCGTGCCAGAATTGTCCCGAGAGGTTCTGAATGAGCTGGCTGATGGACGAATAGCCGCCTGTCGAATACGTGCCCACCTGCGCCCCGTCCGCGACGGAGAACCTGTACCGCGCGTGGAGATTAAGCCTTCCCGTGCTTGGCTCCTTTACGCTGAACTCCACGTGGTTATCCACGATCCTGTCGAGCTCCTGCAGAAGTTCGGCCGTCAACTCCTGCTCCGAGTAGGAAAGGAAACCGGCGTCCGCGCTTATGTTATCGAAGTAGGCGACGGCCGGATCGCCGCCGCTCTCAAGCTCCAGCCGCACGGAGAGCTGCGGCACCGGCCCGTGCGAAAATCCGTCACGCACCGAAAACCAGCCACTGTAGTCCTGGCCCACGTTCAGACTGAACGACTGCCACTCATTCGCCTCCTGGATCTGGATCGGCGGCGGGTAATATACCCAGTCGTCCGACCCAAGCGGAGGCAGGTTGTCACCGAAGCGATAGACGACTCTCCGCGCGTCGTAGTTCACCTTCGGATCGAGCTGCACCCGAGGCGAACGCGTGGCCGGGCTTCCCTCCTCCCTGGTTTCGAACGCGATCACGTTATCTTCCTCGACATCGATCAGCCGGCTGAACGTGATGCCGTCGCTGTCCGGAACCAGCTCCGCGCAATATTCCTCGAGCAGGTTCATGTCGTTTTTGTTGTCGAACTTGCCGACGCGCAGATAGACGCGCGCGTCCGGGTCCGCCTCTACAAGCGCATAGTGCGCAGCGCGGCATTGGATCAGGGCACGCCCGTCGCGCGGCGCTTCCCACGCCCTCACCGTCGCCTCCGTCGCCCCGGCATACTGGTGGTTCGAGTGAATCCTGGCGGACGGATCGTTTACTCCCCTGTAGTATCCGGTGTAAGGATTCGCCGGGCCGTACCACTCCATCGGCGTGTAGTTCCCCGTCCCCGCGTAATCGTGCGTCAGATAGAGCCAGTCTTCCCATAAGTTCCCCCCGCCAATGAATTGCTGGTAGAGTCCCCAGAAGGCGCCGTTCATCCCCAGCCGGGTCTCCTCCACGACCAGCCTCGCCTCGACGGAGAGATCCGTCACCATTATTTCTCCGCTGACGCCCATGTCCGCCGATGCGCCTTCGTGCCTCGACTCCCCCTGCGCGATGTACTCGTACGCCGGGAACCGCTGGATAACGTGGTCGTACGTTTCGCGAAGCGCGACGGCGCGATTGCTCGGATCCCCTCCTGCGGACTCAATCTGAACCACCTTGTCCTCGCCGTCGCACCAGTACGCGCCGTAGATCGTCCCTCCGCCCGGCGCGCTCGACTCCACGCTCATCTCGAAGTCGCCGTTGAAGATCGGATTCAGCTCCACGATGGTGCCAGCCGCGAGTCCAAGCCCGCACGTCAGGAAAACTGCAAATCCAAACATCCGGCTCATCTTAGGCGGGAAGCCAGACATGTTTATTCCCCCTCAGTAATCCGCCCGGCCGCCGTAGATTTTACCGCGTTCATGCCGATCTGTCCCAGGAGAATCCGCGTATCTCATCGCAGCTCTGTCGTTTCGAAGGTCTTGTTTCTGCCGCCCCCCGGAATTCCGCTCTTACTCAACTGACAGAAAAACGCCCCTAAACCTGGCCCAAATGACCATCCCTCCCCCATAGTCCCCGCCGCATGGTGCCCTTTCGCTTCGCGAGCGCCTTGACGAATCGCCTTGCCCCACCTCTCTATGACTCCGATCCGCGCCGGAAGTTACCGGCTTTGCGCACCGCCTGCCATTTTCGCGATGCAGCGTTATAATATCCGCGCCACTCCAGCGAGAGGAGACAGCTCAATGTCGGACGCCGTCAGCAAGCTGCTCAGAAAAACCGCATTCCGAAAGATCGACGTCGAGCAGCTCCTCGACCCCGCTCGCCCCACATGGGTCAAGTTCGATCCCGAGCTCGGCTACGTGCCCGACAACGTCGTCATGAGAGACGGCATGGACGGCAGCCGGACCATCTACTCCTACGAGCCCGCCGGCCACCGCAGAATGCTCAACTACGCCGGCCGCCCCTGCCGCATCAACACCTACGGCGACAGCTTCACGCAGTGCCAGCAGGTGAGCGACGACGAAACCTGGCAGGAGCGCCTCGCCGCACACATCGGAGAACCCATCCGCAACTTCGGCTCCGGCGGATACGGCGTCTATCAAAGCTACCGCCGCGCACTACGCATGGAGGAAACCGACTCCTCCGCCGAGTACGTCGTCCTCAACATCTTCCACGACGATCACGTTCGCAACCTCGACGCCGCCCGCTGGATCCGCTCAGCCTGGGCCAGGGAGGAACCCCCGCCCGATGTCCCAGCCCAGCTCCACGGCCTCCCCTGGTCTCACGTCCGCTTCGACCTCGACAAGGGAGGCTTCGTAGAGCTCCCGGGCCTCTGCAGTAACGAGGACGACCTCCACAGCCTCTGCGACCCCGATCGCTTCTACGAGACGTTCAAAGACGACTCCATCGTTCGCCTCTTCGCCCTCGAGATCGGAGGCGAAACCGACGTCCGTGAGTTTGAAGCCCTCGCCGAAGCCCTCGGCGTCCGCGTCCACCTCAGAGACCCGGCGAAGCGAAAAGAGGAGGCCCGAAAGCTCCGCATCGCATACGGCTTCAAGTCCACCGAATACATCCTCGAAAAAATGCTCCCCTGGCTCGAAGAGCGCGGCAAGAAACTGATGATCCTCCTAAGCTACGGCCGAAGCATCCTCCCCCAGCTTCTCAAAGCAAACGGCCGCTTCGACCAGACTTTCATCGAATATCTCGACCGGGAAAAAATACCCTATGTGGACACCCTCCTCAAACACGCGCAAGACCACAAGAGCTTCAACCTCTCCCCCGAAGACTACACCGCTCGCTACTACGTCCAGGCCGCCGTCGCCGCGGTTTTCGGCCATTACAACCCCCTCGGAAACCTCTTCTTCGCCTTCGCCGTCAAAGACGAAATAGTTGACTGGCTCGATCCAAAGCCGCCCGCCTACCGCCGCTGAAGCATCATCTTTCGCGCGCACAAGCCCTAGTCCATTCGTCGCCCCCGCGATTCACCGGAAAAATCACGCCCATTCTTTGTAACCTCTCGCGCAAAACCTGTGTCTATACTGTGACGGCCGTCTGATAGAATGAAGAGGAAGCTTGAGGTGAAAGCATGCCGGAGACATCCGACCATCAACTCGTCACACTGACCCTCGGCGGGGACCGCGAAGCGTACAAGGAGCTCGTCGCCCGCTACCAGGGCCACGTCTACGGCCTCGCCTACAGCCTCGTCGGCGACTGGACCGACGCCCAGGACGTCGCCCAGGAGACCTTCATCCGCACCTACACCAACCTGGGCCAGCTCCGTGACCCTTCCCGTTTCGCCGCCTGGCTCCGCCGTGTGACCTTCAGCGTCGCCATGAACTGGCTAAGGACGTTTCGATCGGGCGTCTTCGCCAAGCTCGATGGCCGGGTTGACCTCGACAAGCTGGAGATCCCCGACTTCAAACCCGGCCCGCCGGAGGTCGTCCAAAACCGCCACCTCGCTAACGCGGTCCTCGCGGCAATTGATTCACTGCCGCCCAAGTATCGAGTCCCCCTCACCATGTTTCACCTCGACGGCCTTTCATACCGGAAGGTCGCCGACTTCCTCGACATCCCGCTCGGCCGCGTGAAGGTACTTATCCACCGCGCCCGAAACAAACTCAAAAAAGCCTTGGCCGCTTACGCGGAAGAGGAGATAACTCCCATGGTTCAGGAAGTATTCAACGAACATAAGCTCGGCGAGGAATTCGCCCGGAAGATTCTCGACGGCGTCCCCACGTTGGGCTGGGGCAAAGGCAAGCACTGCACGTTCGCCGGAGCCCTGGAGGCCGCCACCGCGGTCACGGAGCACCCCTACACCTATTCCGACGTCATGGGCTTTTCGGGCCTGGCATTCCGCGTTCGCTGGCATGAAACTTTCTGCGGCTCCTGCACCGTCGGCGAAATGGAGGAGGAGATTACCGCCGTCTCCAAGGCCACCGGCTGGCAGCTTCGGGTAAAACTCGGTAAAGGCGGCCCCGACATGGAGCGCTTCACCGGCGACATCGTCGCCAGCGTTAATTCAGGCCGCCCCGTCCTCGTCTATCCGCCCGACCTCAACGTCGCCGTCGCCTACGGCTACGAAGATGCAGGCAAGACCCTCATGCTTCGCGACTACATGAAGCGCGAGGACCAGACTAAGCTCCCGACGACAAACCTCGGCTTCCTGCTCATCTTCCTCGGCGAGCACACCGACGGCACCCCTCCCCGAGACGCATTTATGAAATCCCTGCGCATCGCCGTCCACAACTGGCAGCGCGAGATCGGCACAGAGGGCCCGGGCGACTACTGGTATGGAAAAGCCGCCTTCGGCAGGTGGATGGACGACATCGCCCGCGCCGACTCCCTCGCCGAAAAAGAGCAAAAGAAGCTCTTCTTCACCAGTTGGCTGTGCCTCGACAACATTGCCGACGCCCGCAAAACCGCCGTCTCTTTCCTCAGAGACCGCGCCTCCCTCCTCGACGCCGCCGCGGAATCCCTGAATCGCGCCGCAGCCATCTACGAAGAAGAGGGACAAACGTTAGCGGACATCTTCGCCGCCAAAGACGCCTTCCTCGGCCCCTGGTCTCGCAAATCCATCAACGACTGGACCGACTCAGTCCGCAAGCGCGAGCGGGAGATCCTTGCCGATCTTTCCAGCCGCGAATCCGCCGCCATCGCCGAGATCGAAAAAGCCCTGCAGACCCTCAAGGCCGCCCGCACCTCCGCGAAGACCTGAAAGGAGCCGCGTCCATCAAAACCACAAATCCCTCACTCTCCATCCTCGCCGCCTTGCGCCGCCAGTATAAAGCCGCGATCGAAATGCTCCGCCTCGCCATTAACGGTTGCCCCGATGCGCTCTGGGACGCCTCCGTCGAAGAAAAGCCATTCTGGCACAAGGCATATCACACCCTCTACTGGCTGGACCTGTACCTGAGCTTCCCTCCCAGAAGCTTCAAAGAGCAGCCCTTCCACACCCCCGGCGCTCAGGATCTCCATAGGAAGCTCCCCCGCCCGTTCTCCCGCGAGCAAATTGAAGACTACCTCGAAAAAGCCGCCGCGAAATTCGTTAAATTGTTCGACGGGCTCACGAGCGAAGCCCTGGACAAAAAACCCCGCTACGGTCGGCACAAGACCTTCTTCAACGCGCTCCTTTACAACCTTCGCCACGTGATGCTCCACGTCGGCCAGATGTACTCTTTTCTCAAGCGCAAAACCGGCCAGGCGCCTGACTGGGTCTGACACGCCGCAGCGACACGTCCGGAAGCGGGCCTCGACCGCCGCAATCTGAAGCCGCGCCGGAGCTTGCCTTTTCTTATCGCTCGCGTTACCATATCTTCCGGAAGCGCCCTGGCGTTTCCTCGGGGAGATTCACATATGAAGCTCCGCTCCAAGGTACTTCTCGGCTTTCTGGCAGCTATCCCCCTGGCGATTATTGTCCTCCTCCTGTGGCTCGCAGGCACCCGAAGCCGCGCCAGAACGCTCGCCGAGGAGGCCGGCATCCCGTGGCCCGTCGAATACGTATCCGAAGAAATTCCTGACGAAGAAAACGCCGCCGTCCTCTATCGCGCCGCCTGGAACGCGCTCGAACCGGAACCCGACCTTCGGCCCACCGAGGAGCCGCAGGAAGAAACCGCCCGCCGGGAAGCCGAGGCATACGATGCTCTCCTGGAAGCCACTTACGACGAGTTGGATGGTCTTCAAGATCACGCGGCTGTCTTCCGCCGCTATCTCGACCGCAACGAGGAAGCGATCGATCTCCTCCTTCAAGCCGCCCGCCTCGAAAAATGCG
>CAZUUK010000028.1:0-4437 GCA_964622675.1 uncultured Planctomycetota bacterium
CAGCCGAATGTCTCGCGCAGGAATGCGTCCACGCGGTCGGCGACGTCGTAGAAGTACGCCGGGTCGTTGGGGAATCCGTGAGCGCCTCCCTCTGCGATGAATAGCTCGACGCGCACGCCCGCATTCTGAAGCGCCTCCTTCATCATCTCCGACGCCGCAACGGGGACCAGGCTGTCAGCGGTGCCGTGGCCCAGGAAGAACGGCGCGTCGCGGCCGTCAACGTACGTGACGGGCGAAGCTTTTCTATAGACCTCCGGGATCTCCTCGCGCGTGCCTCCGAGAAAGCTCGAAATCATGCCGCCCGCCGACTGGCGGGTCTCCGGTTCCTCCTGCTCCCTCGACTCGCGGCGGTATCCCTCCGGGATATTGGTGAAATTGTAGGCCCCGGAGAAGGCGGCGACGGCATTCACCTTGCTCGAGTATGCCTCATGCCCCCCGGAGCCTTCCAGGTCATCTTCCTTGTCCATGACGCCCAGCATCGCGGCGAGGTGCGCGCCTGCGGATATGCCCATCGAGGCGATCCAATTGGGATTCACGCCGTATTTTTCCGCGTTAGCCCGCATCCAGCGCACAGCGCACTTCACATCCTGGACCGCCGCCGGGAACTTCGCCTCGCCGGAGAGCCGGTACTCCACGGAGGCGGTTACGTAGCCCCTTTTTGCGAAGCCGGCCGCGTGGCGGAACCAGGCCTTGGGACTGCCGCCTCGCCAGCCTCCGCCGTGGATGAATATGATCGCCGCCCGGGGCGACGACCCCTCTTTCGGCAGGAAGAGATACAGCTTCAGGTCGCGTCCTCCGCCCTTGCCGTAGACGACGTCCTCGAAGAAATCGACACCATCCGGCAGCGTGAACGGCTGCTCGAACTTACCCGCTCGCGTGACCGGCCTCTCCTTTGCGGCAAAGACTTCCCCGAGAAACGCCTCCATCCGCGCGAGAGTCTTCTCGTAATGCCCCGGATAGTTCGCGAACCCATGCCCCGCGCCCTCGGCGACGTAGAGATCCGTCTTCACCCGTGCCTTCTCCAGCGCCTCCTTCATCTTCTGTGACTGCGAAATAGGCACCAGCTTGTCCGCCGTGCCGTGAAGGACGAGGAACGGAGCGTCGCCTGGACTCACATACGTCATCGGCGACGCCTGCTTGTACGTCTCGGGCACCTCATCCGGCATGCCGCCGAGGAACCGTGGAATCGCGCCCTGCGGCCCTGCGATCCGCAGCGCCGGGAAGTCGAACACGCCGTTGAACGCGACGACGGCATTGGCCTTGCTCGAATGTTCGGCGTGGCCGCCTGTCCCCTCCAGTCCGTCGCCCTCATCCATGACGCCAAGCATCGCCGCCAGGTGCCCTCCCGCCGATCCGCCCACAGCCGCGATGCGATTCGGGTCAATCTTGTACCTCTCCGCATTCGCCCTCATCCATCTCACCGCGCCCTTCACGTCTTCGACTGCTGCCGGAAACTTCGCCTCGCCCGAAAGGCGGTATTCGACGCAGGCCGCCACGAACCCCTTTCCCGCCAGATGCCTCGCCTGCCGGAAGAACTGGCTCGGGTTCCCGCTCCTCCAGGCGCCGCCGTGGACGAAGACGATCCCAGGCCGCGGCTCCTCTCCCTCTTTCGGCACGAACAGCACCAGCTTCAAATCCCTCCCTCCGCCCGTCCCGTACGTAACGTCCCTTACCAACTCCACCCCATCCGGAACCTCTATCCCCTTCTTCCAGTCGTCCGTGAATATCTTGAATCGCGCTTCCTCCGTCGCTTCACGTTCCGCGGCCCACCCCGGCGCGACAAGCGACACCAAAAGCAGCGCTGCAACTAGCCATTTACCATTGGGTCTCAATCCTCATCCTCCTGCTTTCAATCAGCTTATCGCCGTGTCAATCTTGCGTCTTTTCCGCTGGAGGGCCTCCCTTCTCCTCGCCCATTCCAAACACATCGTTCAGAAACTCCTCCATCCGCTTCAGCGTCGGCTCGTACCACGGCGGATTATTGAAGAAGCCGTGCGCCGCGCGCTCCGCCGCAAAAATCTCCGCCCTCGCACCCACCTTCTCCAGCGCTTCCTTCATCCTCACCGACTCCTCGAGAGGAACCACTTGATCCTTCGTCCCGTGTAGGAACAAGAACGCCGCATCCCCCTCGCTCACGTACGTCATCGGCGACGCCTTCTTATACGCCTCGGGAATTTCCTCCAGCGTCCCGCCGAGAAACCTCACCGGCGCGATCGGCTTTCCCGTTTGCTCGCTCACGGGCTTCATGCGTTCCGCAAGCCTTGGGAGATCGAACGCCCCGTTGAACGCCACCACTGCGTTCGCCTTGCTCGAGTATTCAGCCTGGCCGCCGGTTCCGTCCAGCCCGTCGCCCTTATCCATAACCCCCAGCATCGCCGCCAGGTGCGCCCCCGCCGAGCCTCCCCCCGAAGCGATCCGATTCGGATCGATCTTGTACCTCTTCGCATTCGCCCTCATCCATCTCACCGAGCACTTAACGTCCTCTGCGGCCGCCGGGAACTTCGCCTCGCCCGAAAGCCGGTACTCCGCGCACGCAGCCACGTATCCTTTGCTCGCCAGATATCCGGCCTGCCGGAAGAATTGCTTCGGCGACCCGCCCGTCCAGCCGCCCCCATGGAAGAATACGATCCCCGGATGCGATTCCCTCTCATCCTTCGGAAGGAACAAGAACAGCTTCAACTCCCTCCCTCCGCCGGTCCCATATGTAACATCATTCACCAGCGTCACGTTATCGGGCACCGGCGCTTCGGGGAAGCGCTCCTTCGGCTTTGCCTCTGCGCCCCGCGCCGCTGCCCCTCGTTGGGCCCATGCAGCCGACGCCACGGTCAACATCAATGCTCCTAAAGCGATACAGACTAACATGGTCTTCATCCTTCCTACTCCTTCGTCCTCGCGTCAATTGCTCACCCGGAAAACGCATCATAGCCCTGCGTTCCGGCCCGGTCAAGCCGACTGCCTCTTCCGACTTGCCTCACCGTAGGACCGATGGTAAGATTCCTCCCGTCGTCGGCTATTCGGGCCGTAATGCGGCGCCATCAGCCGCTTGCCTTGCCGCCGGCTTTCCAAGGGGGAAAACATGCCTCGCCTGTTGCTTCGCACTGACCGCGGCGACCAGACCTTCTCCGTCGGCGACCGCACCATCATCGGAAGGCAGCACGGCGTGGATGTCAGGTTGTTCGACTCCGAGCTCTCCCGCGTCCACGCCGAGATCATCCGCGTTGGCACTTCCTACTCAATAAAGGATATGAAAAGCAGCAACGGCACCTTTCTCAACGGCCGGCAAATCCAACAGGCTATCCTCCGCGACAACGATGAAATAAAGGTCGGCTCACAGGTCCTCGTATTTCTCAATCCAGACGAGGAGAAGGCCCCTCCGCCGGACTCGAAAGACGCCGGAGAAGCCCAGGATACTCTCGCCGTCGTAACCTCGATAGATGCGCAGGCCGTCAGCGACCGGGGCACGTCCCTGGCTCCCGAGCCCGGCCGGCAGTCGGTCGTTCAAGAGCGCCTGGGAATAATGTGTTCCCTCGCCAAGGCCATCGGTACCATCCAGACGGTTGAGGAGCTCCTCGACAAGATCCTCGACGAGATCTTCACGGCGTTTCCCGCCGCCGAACGGGGCTTTGTAATGCTGACCGGATCCGACCCGTCGCAGCTCGCTCTCAAAGCCGCTAGAATCAGAGGCGAGGGTGAGCCCCAAGCTGCGGCTATCTCCCGCACCATTGCTCACCGTGTAATCCACCAGCGCCGGGCTCTCCTTTGCACCGACGCCATGGCCGACCAAAGATTCGCCGCTGCCCCGAGCGTCGCCGGCTTCAAAATCCGCTCCGTCATGTGCGTGCCCCTCCTCGCCGCCGACGAAGCCCTCGGCATCATCCACGTCGATTGCTCCGACCCTTCCAAGGCGTTTTCCGAAGCCGACCTCGACCTTTTGGCCGCCATCGCCGCTCAGGCCGCCATCTACATCCGGAACGCTCAGCTCCATCAGCGCAACCTCACCGTCGAGCGCCTCGCCGCAGTAGGCGAAACCGTCGCCGGACTCGCCCACTGCGTCAAAAACATCCTCAACAGCATCCAGGGCGGGGCCTATCTCGTTGACATGGGAATAGAAAAACAGCGCCCCGAAAGCCTCACCAAGGGCTGGGATGTCGTAAAGCGGAACAACAAGCTGATGACCGAGCTCCTCATGGATCTCCTCACCTACAGCAAGGAGAGAAAGCCCGTCCGCCGCCCCACCGACTTGAACAAGCTCTGCACCGACATCCGCGAAATGATGGCCGAAAAGGCCCGCTCCGTCGGCGCTGAGCTTCGCTGCGAACTCGATCCCCTTATCCCCCAGGCCAGCATCGACCCCATCGGCATCCAGCGCTGCCTTTCCAATCTCGTCTCCAACTCGATTGACGCGATGCACAGGCAAGACGGCGTCATTCTGCTCTC
>CAZUUK010000028.1:4459-33500 GCA_964622675.1 uncultured Planctomycetota bacterium
GCCGCCACCGCAGAGGTCAAAGTCGCCGACAACGGCTCCGGCATTCCCAAAGACGCTCAGGCCCGCATCTTCGACCTCTTCTTCAGCACCAAGGGCTCGAAGGGAACCGGCCTGGGCCTCGCCGTCACCCGCAAGATAATCCAGGAACATGGCGGCGATATCGCCCTATCGTCCGAACCCGGCCGGGGCGCCGAGTTCCTCATAACCCTCCCGTTCGTCTCCGAGGAGCCCACCGCGCGGGTTCCACGCGTCTAGCCGCAGCCCTCCCTACCGCCCTCACAGATACCTATCAATAAGCAGTGTTATGCGCCGGCCCAAATCTTCGCGCGTCGGGTCCTCCCTAACCGCCTCTTCGACCAGCCTGAGAATCCTCTTCTTCAAATCTGCCTCGGGCGCTTGGCACCCAATTCGCTCAAACCCCCGCTCAATCAGCCCTTCCGCATCATCGGCCTTGCCCCGCAGGCAAGCCTTAATCGCCCCGACCGCATTCATCATCGCGCTTTCCGTCTTCGACCACCGATCGCCCCGCGCATCCGGATTGTCGAGATCGTAGTCCGCGTCGTCGCCGACGGATGCCGCGCGCACATCCAGGTCAACGCGCCAGAAAAGCGGCACTCCTTCAAAGCGGACAAACACCAATCGGCGGCGAGCTGATTTCTGCAAAGCCGGATCGTACCGCAGCGATTCCACCTCGCCCAGCGCCCCGATGACATCTGGCAGTTGTCTCAGGGATTCCCCAAACTGCGCATCCGGCACCACCCACACTACATCAACATCGCTGTAGAGGTCTGCATTTCCCTGCGCCAGCGAACCCCGCAGCTTGGCCTTTGAACCCACAACCGCCTCTTCCAGCACGCTCACAATCCACTCCGCAAGGCGCGTCCTTTCCTTTGGATCGAGTTCCACCGCCCAACCTCCACTCTCCGCCCCCGGAGACTCTTTTTCCGAGGCTCGCGATTCCCCGATTAGCAAACCTCCCCGCAGCGACCCGTTCGCCGCCGCGGGGAGAAAACACTTCCTTCCGACGTCCTGAGCTACCGAAGCAGCTTCTCTATCCGCTCCAGAAGTTCGTCCGGGTTTATGGGTTTCTCCATGTAGTCATCAGCAGGCAGCCACTCCTCGTCCGTCTTCGGAGAGAACTTCAGCCCGGTTTCACTCGCAACTCCCGTCAGCATGATTATCGGAATGCCTGATGTCGCTTCATCCTGCTTCAGGCTCCGGCACAGGTTGAACCCGTCATCCATGTGCTCCATCATCACGTCCAGGAGTATCAGATCAGGCTTCGATTCCTTGATGGCGCTCGTGGCTTCGCCGACGTTGTGTGCCACACCGGCGCTGTATCCGCTCGCCTCGAGGATCGTACTCGTTGTCGTTGCAAAATCGCGGTCATCGTCAACCACCAGTATCCTCGCCCGTTCCGCCGGGCCGCTCGATTCGTCAACCAATCTTAGCCCCCTTTCAGTTGCCGCGAGCTATCGGTGCCCGCTCAGCGTCAAGGCCAACTGCACTCTCTGCGTCTCTCTTACTGAAAGCGCATTCGGGGGAATACCCCGGTTGTCGCCCTATAGCACATGCACTCCCGAAGGTCAAGCACAAAGCCGCATTTTCCCCGCCAACTTGAACCCGTCTAACCTGATTCACGCAAGCCGCTTTCGCCTCGCGGGCCCCTCGTTTCGCGCTGCTTGACCCTCTCTCACGCCGGTGATATACTTGAGCCGACATCCCAGCCTGTCGCAGCTCTCGCTTTGGGGGTGAGTCTCGCGCCCGTAGCTCAGCAGGACAGAGCGGCGGTTTCCTAAACCGCAGGCCGCAGGTTCGAATCCTGCCGGGCGTACCGGAGCCGGCCTTTGACGCTTTTGGGAAGCGGACCATGATTGACTTCCATACGCATTCCTTTCTTTCAGACGGGATACTCTCGCCTGCTGAGCTCATAAGCCGATCTATTGCCGCCGGCTACAGGGGACTGGCCATATCCGACCACGCCGACGATTCAAACCTCGAATTTCTCGTCACCTCCCTCAGGCGCTTGGCCGACCAGACCCGCGACTTGCTCCCCCTGCGTTTCCTCGTCGCCGTCGAGATCACCCACGTTCCCACCAGACGGATCGGCCCTCTCACCGACCGTGCCAGGGAACTGGGTGCCGATCTCGTCCTCGTCCACGGCGAGACCATCGTAGAGCCCGTACCCGCAGGCACTAACCGGGCCGCCATAGAGGCTGGCGTTGATATTCTGGCTCACCCTGGACTTCTCACACCTGAAGAAGCTAAAATGGCCGCCGACTCAGGCGTCCTGTTGGAAATAACTTCCAGGAAAGGACATTGCCTCGCTAACGGAGTCGTGGCAAAATTGGGGCGCGAGGCCGGGGCGCGCTTCATTATAGAAAGCGACGCCCACGCCCCCGAGGACCTCCTCCCTCGGCCCTTTGCCGAAAAGGTCGCCCTCGGCGCGGGCCTCTCGCCCGATGAGATAGAGTCGGCTTTCATGAACGCCCAGGAGCTTCTCGAAAGGGAGCGTGCACGATGAGAAAATCTCTCGCACTCGGTGTTGTAGCGGCGGCTTTGGTCGCACTCATTCTTGGCGGTGGCTGCGCGGGCCTCTCCGGCGGACCGGCTCAGCAGGAACCAGTCTCTGCTGCTGCCGCCCCCGTACAGTTCAAAGACCTGCCCGTTCCCTACGGCTTCCAGTTCGTGCCTCAAAAATCCTGGTCCCACGTCGCACCGACCTTCCGTACCGGCGTTATGACCTACCGCGGGGATTCGCCCGTGTGGATGACCAGATCCTTCTACGCCCGCGAGATGCCCGGCAGCGGTTGGGAGCTCCTGGAAATCCACGAACCCACCAGAAACGCCGCCGTCATGCGCTTCTTGAAGGGGCAGGAGACCTGCATCGTCTCCCTTCGCAAATCCGAAGCCCTCACCGTCCTCACCCTTGAGATCAGGGAGTAACCTCAAGCCGTGGCCGCAAAGCGAAGGCGAGACATCAAGAAAGACAAATTCGCCCAGGGCCTCGCCTCACTCACCGTCAAAGCCCGGCGTTATCTCCCCTATATCGTCTCCGCCGTTTTCGCAATACTCATCCTTATTCTCGCGCTCGCCTGGCTCGGTCAAGCCTCCGCCCGCCGCGACGCCTTCGCCTGGGATAACATAATTGCCGGCACCGTCCCGGAGGAGCTTCTCTCCACCGCCGCTGATTCTCATTCCTCAAAAGCCGCCGCGTGGGCCCTCGCCCGCGCCGCGCAACTCCTCTTCGACCAGGCTCGATACCAGGAGGTCATCTCCACCTCTCAGAATCTCATCGAGAACCACCCTTCGAGCTCCGCAGTACCAATAGCGCGCCTCTTAATGGCCAAGGCATACAAAGAGCTCGACCAGATCGAAGACGCGATCGCGGCATTCCGGTCGCCCGACCTCGCCTTCTCCTACCTCGCTGCCGAAGCAGAGTGGTCCGCCGCCCTGTCCCTGGAAACCGTCGGTCGGCTCGAAGAAGCAGAAGCCGCCTATACCCAGCTCGCCTCTGACTCCCCCGACCTCGTCTGGGGAGAACTCGCCTCCCTCAGACTCGCCAGACTCGGCGGAGACCTCCAACCAATCGCGATCGCCACCGACTCCGCAGCCGCGCCCGCCCAGCCAATAACCCCTGCCACCGATTCCATCGCGGTAGCTCACCCCATCCAGACGATCCTGGCCGCCACCGACTCTAACGCGCCAACCGCCCCCGTTCCCGAAGCCCAATGAGTAACTTCACTCCTTCATCCCCAGAGGGTGGCCCTCAACCCTCCTTCAAGATGAAAGAACTCGAAATCCCGGTCCGCAGAACCTACGTCCACAGGCGGCTCGACAGGTATCTCGCCAGTCGCATTCCCGCTCGCTCCCGCACTTTCTGGCAGAAGCTCATCCGCGACGGCGACGTGACCGTCAATGGCCGCACCGTCAAACCTTCCCACGAAGTCAGCCGCGGCGACCTCATAAAGCTCTCCTACCCCGAACGCGAAAAGACTAAAATCCTCCCCGAGGCGCTTCCCATCGACGTCATCTACGAAGACGAAGCCGTCATCGTCATCAACAAGCCCCCCGGCCTCGTCGTACATCCCGCCCCCGGTCACATGAGCGGCACGCTCGTCAACGCACTCCTCTATCATTGCGAGGAACTCTCCCCCGGCGCCGACGAACAGCGCACCGGTGTCGTCCACCGCCTCGACAAGGACACAAGCGGCGTCATCCTCTTCGCAAAACGCGACGACGCCCACCAGTACATCGGCTGGCAGTTCGAGCATAGAAAGGTAGAAAAAGAATACACCGCCATCGTCGAGGGAGAGGTTGACTTCGACTCCGACCTCATAGACCTGCCCATCGGCAGGGACCTCTCCGATCCCCTAAAGATGACCATCCACAAGCACGGCCGCGACTCCGTCACCGGATACGAAGTGCTCGAGCGCTTCCGCTCATATACTCACCTCGTCGCCAGACCCAAAACCGGCCGCACTCACCAGATCCGCGTCCACATGGCCGCCATCGGCCATCCCCTCGTCGGCGATGCCACTTACGGCCGCTCCGGCGACAGGCTCTACCTCTCACACCTCCTCGGCCGTGACGTCGGGCCCGACGAAGAGCCGATCATTTCCCGCCACGCACTACACGCTCGCTCCCTAATCATAAGGCACCCTTACACACGCCTCATCTCCCAGTTCCGCGCCGCCCTCCCCAGCGATATGCGCGAACTCCTTCTCCAACTCCGCCGCCACCGCCGTTCCTGACTGCCCCTTTGCCATTGACTCTCAATAAGCCTGCGGTAGAATATATTCGTAGGGGTTTCCCCGAGGAGGTGGCAAATGCCTGTGATTGGCCCGACTGAGATCATTCTCATCGCTGGGGTCGCCCTCCTCTTGTTTGGCAAGAGGGTGCCTTCCGTAATGCGTTCCCTCGGGAAGGGCATCGTCGAGTTCAAAAAGGGCGTCCACGGCATAGAAGATGAAATCGAGGAGGCCGTGCAAAACGCCGATACCGCTCCTTCCCCCGCCCAGGCTAAAGAGGACAAAAAGGAATCCGACGACGCCTCCGACGAACTTGGAGGTTAGCTGACCCCGCCTGCGTCTCGGTACAGCCCTCGCTCCTCTATGTACGCCCTCACCCTGTCCGGCACCAGGTATTTTACAGACTTTCCCTCCCGCACCCTTCTCCTGATATCCGTTGACGAAACCCCCACCTGCGGGATATCCACCACATTAGAAAGCAGCTCCTCACCGTGGACCCCAAGCTCTCTCTCCAGTTCTTCCGCGCTCGGCAGCTCGAACCCGGGCCGCCTTCCCACCGCCAGCTTGCACTCGCGCATAAGCTCCCGTGCGTCCTTCCACGTCTTCAACTCTCCCACGCTGTCGCCACCCACTATCAGGTAAATGCCCCCGTAATACTGCCTCTTCAGACCGCGCACCGTATCGATCGTGTACGATGTGCCGCTCCGCGCAATCTCCAGGTCCGACGCCTCAAAGAAAGGATTATCCCCGACCGCCAGCCTCACCATATTTAGCCTGTCCTCCGGTGAAGCCATCCGCCCGACGGCGGACTTATGCGGCGGAATATTTGCCGGAAGAAAGATCACCTTGTCCAGACCCACCCCCTCCCGCACCCCTTCCCCGAGCACCAGATGTCCTGCGTGAATCGGGTCGAAGCTTCCGCCTAGCACCCCGATGTTGGCCAAATCGCGCCCCACTGGAAAATCGAACGAAAACATTGCCCCGCGTCCTTCGCGTGGCCTCTAATAACTGCTTCGTAGGGGCAGCGGGACTCGAACCCACAGCCCTGGGTTTAGAAAACCCATGCTCTGTCCACTTGAGCTATGCCCCCATCTTGACCTTCATCCGACGAATCAATATTACATTCCCTCATTCATCATGTCAATCAAAGCCCCCCTTGACTGACGGGGGAGGGCGCTGCAAAAAAGCTTCGTCCCTTATTCCCACCCTTGACACCTCTTGTGGCCCGGTGATATATTCCGCCTTAACATGCCATCGAACCCGAATCCAATCCGGGACAAGATCCGCGGGTCAATTCTCGCCGGCGCTGTCGGTGACGCAATGGGTGGCCCCCTTGAAGGCCGGCCCGACGGCTTCGCCGAAAAGTACTACGGCGGTCCGGTCACCGAAATGCAGGACTACCTCAACCGCGACACCGGAGAACCCATCCCCGACCGCCCGCGCGGGCTTTACACTGACGATACCCGCCTCAAGAACATCCTCTGCACCGCCATCATCGAGCGCGGCGGTCGCGTCTCCCCCGATGACTTCGCAAAAATCTGGTCCCGCGACATGGACCCCGAATACTTCTACCTCTCCGAAAAGATCGCCTTCTACAAGCTTCGCTTCAGGCTCACCATCCCCCGCGACGTCGGCATCGGAAACGTCCCCGCCTGCGACGCCGACATGATGATCTCTCCCATCGGACTCATAAACCCCTGCAACCCCCGGCAGGCGGCCCTCGATGCCTGCGAGGTTGCCTCCGTCTGCCAGAGCGGCTACTCCGTCACCTCGGCTGGCGCAATAGCCGCCGCAGTCGCACAGGCCATGGATCCCGATACCTCGCTCGACGACATCATCAGCGCCGCCGTCGAAAACACCGACGCACAAACCGCCGCCGCCGTCCGCCGTTCCGTAGAACTCGCCGAAAACGCTGTTGACTTTCATGCCTTCAAACAGTCATTCTATAAGGAGATGCTCATCATCCCCGTTGACGCAATCGAGGTCACCTCCGCCGTCTTCGGCATCGTGGCCGCCACGCGGGGCGATCTCCGACAAGGGATAATCCAGGCCGCAAATTTCGGCAGGGACTGCGACACTATCGCCGGCATAGTCGGAAGCATAGTTGGCGCCTTTCACGGTTCCGCGCCCTTGAAGGAAAGTTGGATGAACGACGTCAGGGCCGCCAACCCCCAGCCCGACCTCGAGCGAATCGCCGAAGGCCTCTTCGACGCCCTGAAAAAAGACCTCTCGCGCCAGAAGCAGCACGCGCTCCGCTTGGAGCGTCTGCTCTCACTATAGCCGCCAACATCCCCGGAGGGGGCCATGAAAGTACTTCTCACTTCTCTCGGACACCTGGGCGGTGCGATCGCCCGCATGCTTTCGCCAAAGCATCAGGTCAAAGTCCTACGCCGGCGCCGCGAAGACATCCCCTACGAACTCTTCGTCGGCGACATCCGCCGCTACGACGACGTCAAGCTCGCCGCCGACGGCGTGGACGCCATAATCCACACCGCCGCCCTCTGGGGAAAGCACCTCCGCACTCACACCTACCGCGACTTCTACCAGAGCAACGCCACCGGCACCATCAACCTCCTCGAAGCCGCTCGCGAAGAGGACATTCCCAAAGTCGTCTTCTCCTCCAGCATCGTCGTCCACGGCCTCCTCGGCCGTCACGGACAGGACTTCTTCGCCGACAAAACCCGCGCCCTCGCCATCAACGAAGACTTCCCCTATCAGCCCAAGGACCCCTACGAACTCACCAAGGTCATGGGCGAGATCATGTGCGAGCACTACTCTCTTCGATTTCCCATCAGCACCATCTGCCTCCGCTACGGCCATTTCCCCAACCGCGAACGCGACGCCGAATACGCCTCACACTTCCACAAAGGCTTCCTCGTTGACGTCGAAGACTGCGCCGCCGCAAACGTCCTCGCCCTCGAAAACACCGAAATAAAGCACGGCAAGTATCAGATAACCGCCGACCTGCCCTACACCGAGGAAGACGCCGAGCAGCTAATCTCCGCGCCCGAAAGCGTCTTCGAGAAGTACTTCAAAGAGGACTTTGAATTCCTCCGTGCCCAGGGCGGGAAACCCTCCCTCGACCCCATCCCCGGCTACTACAAAAGCGACAAGGCCAGAAAAGAGCTCGGCTTCCGGCCCAAATACGACACAAAATCCCTCGTCGCCGACCTCAGAAGAAAAACCCGTCCTTAGCCCATCCCTCGAATGCTCAGCGCAACCCGTAACTACAACTAACCGTGCCCGCCTTCGCTCCCTACAACGGGCTTCTCACAGAACGTACACGTTATCGCGCCAAACCTCCCGCCGCACTTGGAGCAAGTCCAAACCAGGTCCAGGTTCGACGCCTCCCAGCGAGTATGCCTGCGCTTCGCCTTTGAGACGCGCCCCGGCAACTTCAGCGCGACCTGTTCCAGAAGCTCGCCTAGCCGCCCTACCAGTACAGTGAAGTCCCCTTTCGATGTCTGGAAACGCAGATATAGGGGTGTTCCCCACGGCTTGGGGTATACCTCGACCTTCTTAATATCGCCCCAGCTCACCTCGATCTTTCCAAAACGGCTCAACGCCGCTATGCCCTCGTCCGAAACGCGGACCCTCGACCATCGATGGCGAGAACATCCAATGATCACGTACACGTACCACATTACGACCGCCGCTACTAGTGGAGGGGATACCGCGTCCCCCACAAATCGTCCTTCCCTCACAGCCGAAGCAATCGCAAGCGAGCTGGCTACCAGCGAAGCATAGAATGCGCCAATTCCGACCATCGGCAAACGAATATGGTATCTCGGATACCGATACGTTCTCACCTCACTCATCCCACCGACCTCCGAATCGCCTCAGCCCAGCGGCACCTACGTTCTCCGCCAGCCTCTTTCGCTCTTACACAGTCACGTCCGCCTTCCCCTCTTTCACTCGCCGCCGCAGCACCAAAGAAGCATCGGCAAAGCTCCGAAGTGTAACCACAATACATCCGAGAAGCACCAAGAGCCACACTACAGAAAGCGCCCAAGAAGTACAGGACTCACCCAGCCTGGTTGCCGCGGCAACTCCCCCGGCTGTTCCCGCAATCCCCTCCGCCAGCGCTGCCCTTCTCCTTCTCGCTAAACCCATCACCCCCCAATTCACCCTGAATGTCCCGCTGATGATGAACAGCACACCCATGAGCCATCGCGTGGCGACAAGAAACCGAGATCCGGCGTAAGACTCACTATCCCCCTCAATCATCAAGATAGCCCACAGGAGAGCACCTACCCACACATACGAAAGCCCGACCACCAGCACCGCATGCAGCTTAAGCTGCGGTGGCCTCGATCCCTCCGAGGATAAACGCCCAAGCGCCGCTTGCTGAGCGCCGCGCCAGTCCCGTAAGCCTGAAATGAAGATCAAAACGAAGAAACCCAGTACAGCCAATTGCAGCGCCACCGGAACCAGCTCAGAACCGGACATCGTTCCGTCTCTCAAGTCCTCTACAAACCAACTGACCGGTCCCCTGAGGCGCAACAAATCGGCCACTGTTTTGAAAGACAACATCCCACCCAGAATTATCTTCACCATAGCGAACCACCGATTCATCCTTAGTCCTCCTCTGCGCCAATCACCTGACCTATCCTCTCCAGCGCCTTCGCCGCCGCCTCCCTCACCTCATCGTTCTCATCCTCCGTCGCCGCCTTCAACGGCTCTATCGCGCGCTCATCACCGATCTTTCCCAGCGCCTGCGCCGCGCACGTTCGCACTTCCCAATTCTCGTCCTTCAAAGCCCCCAGCAGCGCCTGCACCGCTCGCTCATCACCGAGACTCCCTAAGGCTCCTGCCGTAGACCTCCTCACGCGAGCCGATTCATCTTTCAGAAGCGCGATCAACGGCTCCACAGCCCGCAGATCTCCAAGGTCCGCCAAAGCGTAAACGGCCCCATGCCGCGTGTCGTCCATTTCATGACTGAGCGTTGCTATCAGCGGCTCCACCGCACGTTCATCGCCTATCTTCCCCAAGGCCCGCATAGCATCTCTGCGCACCTCCCGCTTCTCATCCTTCAAAGCATCTATGAGCGGCTCCACCGCCCGTTCGTCACCTATCTCTCCCAGGGCCTGCGCCGCGTAGCCGCGTACTTGTTTCTCCCTGTCTCCGAGAACCTTCATCAGCGGCTCAACACCACGCTTATCACCGATCAGCCCCAACCCCTCCGCAGACTTCGCCCGCACCCATTCCTCCTTATCCTTCAGCCCCTCTATCAGCGGTTCCACCGCCCTTTCATCACCTAGTTTTCCCAACGCCTCCGCTGCCGCCACGCGCACCCACTCCTCCTTATCGTTTAAAGCAGCTATCAGCGGCTCCACCGCCCGCTTGTCACCGAACTTTCCCAGCGCCTTGGCTGCGTTACCCCGTGCCATTTCGTCCTCGCCCGTCAGAAAAGCAAGCAGCGGCTCCATCGCTTCTTCCCCGAGCTCCCCCAGCTTCTCCACCTTCTTCGCCGCTACGAAGTAAGCAACTGACTCCTCCTTGCTTTCAGGCTCCCACCCCAGCTTATCCAGCGCCTCCGCCGCGGCATACCGCACCCACCACTCGTCGTCTTTCAACGCATTCACCAAAGGCTCCACCGCCCGCTCGTCCCCGATCTTCCCTAACGCTTCAGCTGCAGTGCTCCGCAGCAACTCGTCTCCTTCCCTCACCATCTCCATCAGCGGCTCCACCGCCCGCTCATCACCTACCTCTCCCAGGGCCCTTACCGCCTCGGACCTCATCAAAAACCAACCCTCCTTCAGCCCTTTGATCAGAGGTTCCACCGCACGCTCGTCGCCCATCTTCGCCAGCGCCAATGCTGCCCTGCTCCGCTGCAAGTCATTTTCGTCCTCTAGCAGCGCCCACAAAGCATCCGCCGCTTCCGGCCCCATCTCTGCCACATCGTCCCATTCATCTTTCGCTATAAGGTACGCGATGACATCTTCGCTGCTGTCCGGCGCCCACCCGAGCTTCTCCAGAGCCTTTGCTGCTTCGTCACGCACCCGCCAGTCTTTATCCTTCAGCGCCTCCGCCAGCGCCCCCGCCGCACTTTCATCTCCGATCTTCCCCAGCGACTTCGCCGCCTCGACGCGCACGCTGTCCTCTCTATCCTTCAGCAGGCCCGTCAATTTCTCCACGGCGCTCGGCCCTCTGCTACTGCCCAGCTCCTTCGCCTCCTTCGCCCGCTCCCACCAGTTCATGGTTGCCCAGACGTTGCCGTCCGATCCGCCCAGTGCCGACGTGAAAACCTTCCCCCTGTATGCCGCCGAGGGAGCCGGGATTGACTTCGTCCCTTCGTAAACCACCTTCTCCATGTCCGTCTCCCAGAGCAGCCTCTCGTCGGATGTGGCGAACGCCTTGGTCCCCGTTGTACCTGCTTCCTCCGGCCACGCGTAGCATACGAAGTGCTTCTCCTGGAGATCGACTCCATCCTCCTTCACCATCGCCAGCGGCTTTCCATCCACTTCCGACAGAATCTCTCCACCGTCCCCCGGCAGGTAAATCTTGAAGTTGTACCCGCGCCTCTGCGCAGCTCCTCCCACCATTTTCTCAGCGAGTGACCGCGGAAGGTACGCCGGCTCCGCCTTTCGACTGCTTCCGCGCAGCGCCACCGCGCCCAACAGCTCTTGCAGCGATCCGTACTCGCCAACACCATCCCCGTCCTGATCCACATCCACCGCTGCCGCGAACTGCTTCTCCGCCGCCGCCACCTTCGCCAACACCGACTCCGCAAAAGACTCCCTCAGCGACGTCTCGTCTCTCTTCGCTCCTTCAGGCGGCGTGAACTTGAACGTATCTTCCGGCAGCCTGGCGTTCACCTTCCAGTTCTCAAACCTCGCCGCGATCACGTATTCCGCATCCTTGAACATCTCCTTGAACTGCCCCTTGCCGAAAACATCTGGAATATCTTTGTCGTCTACGTCTTGCATGACCCTGCTGTACATCCCCGACAGATCCTGAGACATCCTCCGTGGCAGTGGCTTCTCTCCCGCATCGATCCACATCTCGCACTCCACACCCTCCAGCGGCGCTTCCGCGTAGCGGCGTCTCACGCGGTGGCACTTGACCCCATCTATCTCCTCAATCCCCACGTACTCAAATTCACAACCCCCTTCCTCTGCCGGTTGCACCATCTCCAGCTCGTCCATTTCCGTGAAGAATCCCGATATGAAAAGTCCCATTGGCCCCGCTGCTAGCGACGTCGAGACTAGGTCCGCACCAGTCTTCTCTGGCGCTTCTTCCACTGTGTACCTCTTCATCATCGGCTGGTGGTTGTACAGCCTCTCCCCGTCGCACACCCTTGCCCCAAAGACCATCTCCATTGCGCCGCTCGGAACTATCGCGAACTTGTTCGGCCTTTCCACCGCAATCCTGTACTCCGCTTCCATCTCGTGCTTAAATATGCCAAAGTCCATCTTAATCAAAACGGAAACATCGACGCTGTACGTCGCGGCACCTTCCAGATACTCCGTTGCCCTCTGGATGATCTCTTCGCGGGTCAGCTCGCCCCGATCCCCTTCTCCTTCTGCTTGGCTGGCCGCCATAAAGCTCCCGCCGAAGAGCAGACCTAGAACTAACACCATCCCGACTGCGCTTGCTCTCTTCATCTCCCCCCTCCTTTGCTTTACCGCCTCGTGGGACAGGAACATCCGCAATCTTTCCCTGCTGGGAACTCCACTTCATTCATCAATCCAAATCGAATAGCGGCTCCCGGCGAATTCGTCCGGAAACTCCTCCTCCAGCGACCGCACCAGCTCCAACGTCGGCTCGCTTCCATCATAGGGATACTTCAGAAACGCCAGGTACCTCCTTCGCGCCGGACCGTTGTACTTCCTCAAGTCCCGCGTGCGCGCATGAATAATCGTGTAACCGGAAGTCAGTATGGAAAACTGCGCGCAGTATCGGTCGAGGCCAATCACGGGCCAGGTCATGAGAAAGTTATGCCCGTTTATGTGGTAGCTCTTACAGAAAAGGATCGGCTCATTAGATTCCCGGTCCAGCTTTTGCCCCGGAATGTACTCGTACCCCGTCTCCAGCGCGTCCCCTTTTCCCCGCCACATCGGGCACCTGATCCCCCGAAGGTCCATGTAGTCTGGGTGCAGCTCCTCCAACCTTACCGGCAGCTCGCCGTCGTGGTCCTGCGCATAATCGTTGAGAGCGAACCAGAGGTCCCTCATATTCCTCTTGCACTCATAATAATCGTGGATGCAAAAAGGCGGGAACACGAACCCAAACAGAATTAGCGCGACTGCAAGCGCCAAGAGCGCCACCACGAGCGCCGCTCCCGCCGCGTACTTCCCAGGTCTCGACGTACGCTTGCTTCTCAGCTTGATTACGGCAATCACGATCACCGCTACTATCGGCAGCGCACATATCATCTCTTCCCTCCCTCCTCCGTCCCTTCCACTATCTCCACCTCCAGCCTCACAAACTCGTGGTCGCCCCCGCGGACGGCCACCGCGGCAAAACGCGTCGCAGATTCGAAAACCGGACCGGCGAGAATCCTCACGAACCGTTCTCTCCCCTCGACCCCGTCCACAACAATCAGCCATTTCCCATCCTTCTTCGCGGCGTGCGCGAAGTGGGCTGAATCCGGGCTGAACGCAAACCCCGACCGCCCCAGCCTGTCGTATCCTTTCCCTTCCCTCTTATCCAGCACTATGAACGCTTTCCGATCCTTTATCGCTGCGTAAGCCATCCGCGACGAATCGGGACTGAACACCGGCCCCAAGGAGATGAAGACATACCTTTTGCCCGCTTTCCCGTCCACGACTACATAGCCGTCGCTGCCCTGCCTCGCTTTGTATGCGGTCCGGCGCGAGTCCGGGCTGAACAGAAGTGTTCTCGCGCAGCAGTGCCCCGCAACCTCCTGCCCGTCCACGACCATCACACAATTACTGCCATTGTCCGCTGAGTATGCCAGATGGGAAGAATCCGGGCTGAAGACCACTGCCGGGTCTCCGTTCAAATGGTGCACGTTGCGATAAACCTTCCCCCCCTTGCCGTCGACGAGCACCCTCCACTGGTTGCTTGGCAAGTTGCCGGCGTAGGCAAAGTGCGCCGAGTTGGGGCTGAATACCGGAGGCGTCAGGCAGATGAAGGGTGGCCCTTCGTCGCCATCGACCACTACTACCTCCTCAAGACCTTTGCTTCCGACATACGCGAATCGCGCCGAATCAGGGCTGAAAACGGCATAAATCCTCTCGTCGTACCCCTTACCTTCCTCGCCATCCACTACAAGATGCCACTTCCGCCGCCTGAATATGAGACCCTCGCGCTTCAGTGCGGCGTACGCGACGCGCGCAGAGTCCGGACTGAACACCGGCCGCCCCACGTCCTCGTAGGTGGATTGCTCCTTACCGTCCACCACCACAAATCGCGTCCCTCCGTTCCCGGCGCAGTAAGCCAGTCGCCTCGAGTCGCCGCTGAAAACGGGGTCCCACGTCTCTTCGTATGCGGGCCCTGCCTTTCCATCAACCACGATGAGCCATTTGCTGTCCTCTTTGGCTGCATAGGCAACTCGTTTCGAATCGGGGCTGAACGTCGGCTGCGCGACCCGATCGTAGCCCTTCAGCAAACTGCTGTTTACCACCAAGCATTCCTTGGCGCCCATCCGTACCGGGTAAGTCACTTTGGAGAGATCGCTGCTCACCCGCGGCGTCTTGTAAAGCATCACTGCACCCGAAGGAAGGCAGCCCAGCCACACGACTCTCTCTCTGAGAGCGGGCCCCTTGTCGGGCTCGTCTACTGCCACGACCTCGACGCCTAGAGCGATTGCAGCAAGCCCCGCCAAAACCGCCGCCCAGCCCTTCATAAACCACCGCTTTCTCGGCCGAGACTGCTAAGCGATACGTTGACGCTTGCCATCTTACCACTGATGTCCACCCCATACCAATCCTTCCTTATTCCCAACAAAAATCGCCCGCGCGCCTACACAGCACACGAGCGATTAAACCTATATCACAGACGGGACGGCTCACCCAGAAACGGCGCGCTAGGGCCGCGTCGGAAGCGAATTCCCCTCCCCATTATTCAAAACTGCAAAAGCTTCATCATCCCGACGCTGGCGTCCACGTATTCCCATCCGACCCGTCTATCTGCGAGGTAAAAGCCTTCCCCTTGTATAACGCCGACGCCGCAGGCACCGACTCAATCCCGTCGTATTTCACCTTCTCCATCTTCGTTGTATAGATCTCCCCCTCCTCCGTCGTCGCAAACGCTCTCGTCCCCGTCTCTCCAACCTTCTCCGGCCACGCATAGCACACGAAGCAAAGCTCCTGCATATTCACGCCGTCTCCCTTCGCGACCGGCAGCGGCTTGCCATCTTCCTCGCCCAAGGCGCTTCCGCGGTCCCCCGGCAGATAAATCTTGAAGAGGTACCCCGACTTCCGCGCACTTCCCCCTACCATGCTTTCCCCCAACGACCGAGGAAGGTAAGGCGGATCCAGCTTCACGCCCCTTCCTCGCGCCGGAGCCAATCCGAGCATCTCCTGAAAGAATCCGTACTCCCCCTTCCCGTCCGCATCCTGATCAACCTCAGCGGCCCGCCGGAATTCAGCCTGCGCCGCCGTCAGCGAGTGAAGCGTCGCTATCGCCGACGACATATTCGCCGACCGCCGCGCGGGATCGACCGTCACGCGCCTGCTTGTACCCCCGGCCTCGCCCGGCGCCGACACTCTCTCCGGCTCGGCCAGCGGACTGCTGATGGCTGCTTTTGGCTTCAGAGTCACCGTCTCTTTGCCCTCTTCATCAACCTTCCACTCCGCCTCCCATCTCTTCTCCGCACAGAGCTTCTCCACCAGCTCCCGAAGTGACATATGGAAGGCGCGAAGCGTCACTTTCTCATCACGAATCTCGGGCGCTGCCACCAAGCTGCCCGGTGCCCCGACGTGCGCGCTGAGGGTCTCAAGTACTCTCTCCAAAGGGCTTTCGTAGAACCCCGCCGTCACGCGCTTGTCCATAGCGCCGACCTCGCCCGGCTCCGCCGCCGGTGTTACCTCCGGCGCGACCAGCGGTGTCCCGATAGCCGCCTCCGGCCTCAGAACCAGCGTCTCCTTCCCCTCCTCGACCCTCCATTCCGCCTTCCATCCCTTATCCAGGTAAACCCTCTCCAGCACCTCCCAGATGGGCACGTCATTCGCCCGAAGTGTCAGAGTCTCATCGCGGATCGACGGGTCCGCAATGAAATTGATCTTCGAATCAGTTATCGCCGTCAGCATCTCGCAGAGCCCCTCCACACGAGCGTCCGTCAATTCCATCGTCACCCGCTTGTCCAACGCGCGGGTATCGGCAATTCCGACTAGGAACGGCTCCTCCCAGGGAATTTCAGCGACCACCTCCGCCCCGCGCCCGATTTCCACCTTCTTCCCCCTCACGCACACAGCGGAATGCCTGACGCTCAGCACAAAGACCGAGTAAACGCCCTCCGGCAGGTTCTCGAAAGTGTAATCATCACCGGGCGACATCGAGCGATGGAACATCGAGCCTTCCATCAAGCGTCCAAGCCGCTCGTCCTCCGGGTGAAGCCATCTTCTATCTGCCCACACAAGGAGACTCTGATCCCGGCTGATCGCCACAATTTGCGCCGGCCGAACGCTGGTCCTCTCCGGATCCTGTTCCGGATCCTTCTCGATCTTCAGCTTCAAGCTCGTATCGTGCTCCTCCGCCTTCAGCTCCACTTCCTTCTTCTCTTCCAATCCCAGCTCAACCTCCGCAATCCTTCCGTGGTAAGCTGACCAAGGGGGTATCAACTTCCTGGATTCGTCCATCTCGAAGCGCATCGCTTCGATCGTGAAGACACCCGGTTCCAATTGCCCAAACGAAAAATCCCCCGTTTCCGTGAACTCCATCCAGTACGCCAGCATTGGCCAGTCCCCTGTCAGCGGTCGGAATAATCGCCCGTCATTCGCCTCCAGCCGCACCAGCGCCGGCTCCTCCATCGGCTTCCCTTCCGCATCCACCAGCGTCACACTGATCGCCCCAGCCGGCTTCAGCTTCACCGTGAGATCAACATCCGCTCCCTTCGCAAGCGCAATCGTCTGGTCGTGCCGCACAAATCCCGGACACGTCACCATGAACGGATGGTCATCCATAAACGCCACCCCCTTCAGAACGAACCGTCCCTCCTCATCCGTCTCCGCCGTCGCGTAAATCCCCTGTTGCCTGAACCTCTCCAGATTCGAACCTCCCGCATCCCCCGAACGGTCAATCGCCACGTACGCCCCCTTGATCGGCTTCCCCGTATTCGCATTCACCACAACCCCCGCTATCTTCCCGCGCGTCTCCGCACCTTCTTCGCCTCTCCCCTCACCCACTTCCTCGAGCATTGCCACTATCTCATCATCTGTCATTCCAGCGTTCCTAAGCTGATTTAGGAACTCCGGATCGAGTTCATCCAGTTCTGCATGCTCACCGACTAGGCTTTCGTCAGCCACGCCCTCCGCAGATTCCGATTCCCTAGCGCTCCCCGCCGACGTTTCCCGCGCCGTCAAGGCCAAACCCGGTATTGAAAGCACCGCCAGAATCGCCAGCAGCGCCGCCGCTCCTCTCGACAGCCTTCTCATCACTCCCGCCTCCGAGCTCATCATTATTAGACGCCTCCTCAAATGCCTGAACGACTCCGCCACGACCGGCAGCGGAGAAGTCCGCCCGCCTAGCGCTCCGTGCACAGCCGCCGCCGTAATAAGCGCCTCCGCGTAAACCCCGCGCCTTGCCCTTCCGCTTCCAAGCACCAGCTCGTCGCACGCACGCTCCCGCTCGAACATGATCCGCCGCTTCGCCAAATGCAGCGCCGGATGGAAAAAGCAAATCGCCTCGCACACCGCCAGCACCCAGCCCACCACCAGATCGCGCCGCCGCAGATGCGCAAACTCGTGCGCGAGCACGGCAACCAGCTCTTCCGAAGAAATCCGTCTCACCAGCTTCGCCGGAAGCACGACAACCGGCTGCACCACGCCATACACGAACGGAGAAACCGCCTCGTCCGTCACCAGAGTCTTCGGTACCCTCTTCAAACCGATTGCTCGCGCCGCCTCTGCCGCAGCTTTCAAAGAGTGAAGACCTTCTGTCTCCCGAGCGTCGGCCACAACCCGCCTCATCCTGCACCATCCTCTCCCCAGCTTCACCGAAAAGTACCCGACACCTGCAGTCCACGCCGCCATGAGCAATGCCCAAATACTCGGCCGGACCTTCTTGCCTGAGCCCTCCACATCGCCGCTTGCTCCATTGGGCAGCCGAGCCTCTTTCTCCTCCGGTGGGGCAGGGGAGCGCGCCGCTTCTGTGGAACCCATGCTTCCAGTCCCAAGCGCCCCCTCCACGGCAACCGGCTGCTCCGCACGTCGCGTGACCGCCGCATCGGCCATTAGCTGGAACTCCCCGCTTCTATCAGCCGACTCCGCCGGCAGCAGCGGAATAGTCACCGTCAAAACCGGCATGATCAAAAGCTTCAGCGGCACCAGCATCCAAAGCCAGAACCGCAGCGCCGCCGGCCCCCGCCTTAGAAGCCGCGTCACCAGAAACACAACACCCGCTAGGATCGCGCTCTGCCAGGCGACCGGCCACATCATCGCAGCCCAGCGCGCCGCCGCATCGTTCGCAACAGTTACGAGCTCGTTCATCTCTCTTCCTCCCCAGCCTCCTTTTCTAGATTCCTCGCGATCGTCCGCAGCGCATCCACCTGCTCTCGCGAAAGCCCCTTCGCCTCCGCCAGATAAGCCACGAACGGCAGCGCCGACCCATCCAGCACCTTATCAACGAAATTCCCGATGAGGCTCGACATCACCTCCCCCCGCTCCTCTGTCGTCGAGTAGTGGAAGACCCCTTCGCGCTTCCGCCGCTTCAAAAACTTCTTCCCGTGAAGCCGCTGCATCACCGTAAGCACCGTCGTCCTCGCGCATCCGCGCCGTTCGCACAGAACATCCGCAACCTGCTGCACCGTGCACGGCTGCTTCTCCCAGACGACCTTCATCACTTCCAGCTCGAGTTCTCCTAAACCTGCCTCTCGTCTCGCCAACTCTTCTCTCCCTTCGCCTATCCACGGGATGGCTGACTACGCACGTAGTCTACCAGACCAATACTACACCCGTAGTCACATGTCAAGGAAAAAATCGCGCTTCTTTACGAGAAATTGTCAGACTTTCTCGCCGCCTTCCTGACCGGCGCTCCTCCCGCTCAACACGACCCCGTCTGCCCCCACATCACCAGCTCTAATCTCCAGGCTTCACCGAAAAGAACCGCCGCCCCCCCACCTCTTCCATCTCCAGCCTGTGCACCTCCGAAAGCCCGTCCAACAACGCTTTCGTCTCCTCGACGCTTCTTCCCACCGCCTTCGCCAGCTCGTTGAGGGTGCACGGCCGCCTAGACATCATCTCCACCATCGCCCTCTTCGCATCTTCCTCTGCAGTCCCCCCTTTCGCAATCTCCCTCTCCGTCACCGCCTCCACTTCCTTCCCCGAAACAGCGCGAAAAATCTCAACAGCCTTCCTCATCTCCTCGCCGCTTAAGCCCCTCACCCCTCTTTCCGCCGCTGGGCGCGTCACCGTGTTCAATTGCACCTTTTCCACCTTCAATCCCCGCACAATCTCCCCGATTTTCCTGAGCGACTCCTCAGAATCATTCATCCCCGAGACCAGCATCACCTCTAGCCAAACTCGCCCCCCAAACTCCGAACAGAACTCCCGCAAACCCTCAACCGCCGCTTCGAACTCCAGAGTGGGATGTGGCCTGTTTATCCGCCTGAACTCCTCCTCCGTCCCCGCGTCCAGCGACGGTACCGCCACCTCCGCACCCGCAAGTTCTTTCCTCACCTCCGCGTCCGTGAGAAGCGTCGCATTCGTCAGAACCGCCGCCGGCGCTATCTCAACCCTTCGGATCTCTTCGATAACCACCCCCAAATCCGCGCTCAGCGTCGGCTCCCCAGATCCCGAAAGCGTCACGAAATCCGCATTCACTCCCCGCGCCGCAGCATTCTTCAGCTCCTCCCTCACCTCTTGCACATCCGCAAACCTGCGCCTCTGCACCGTCTTGCAAAGCGTCCGCCCTAGCTGGCAATAAACGCAGTCCAGGCTGCACGTCTTATACCTCACCAGGTCAACCCCCAGCGATCTCCCCAGCCTCCTCGACAGCACCGGTCCGAACACGTGCGCCCTTTTCATCGCTTCTCCTTCATCACTTCGCCCGATCTTATCATCGGGTACCCTTCACCACAACGCCGCATGAGATTCATCCCTCAGGCCGCGCACGTTGATCCGCTTCCTGCGTGCAGCTAGAATTGCAGACTCTTGTCCCGCCGCACTTCTCGACAAAGGAGACCGCGAATGCCCAGACGCAGCCCGCTTGGCGAACCGAGCCTTAAAGCCGAATTCCTCGGCAGACCCTTCGTCCTACACGTCCGCGCTGGCGGGGAGCTGCTCACCTTTGCCAAACGTTCCGATGGCGAATACACCTCTGGCGACTTCGTTCTTGTCCTTAGAGAGCGCCCCGTCTCCGACCGCGCCATCCTCATAGACCTCCGGCTTTCCCGCGGCCGAGCCCCCTTCAAGCTCCAGGCCTTCCGCACCTCCGTCGCCCTTCCGGCCGTCGAAATCCACCGCTTCAAAATCGCCAAAACCGGCTTCCAAGGCGGCCAGATGAGCCGCTCCAGCTACGTCTGGTGGCTTCACGAATTCGCCTCCGCAAACAAGGGCGTCCCCTTCGTAATGGCCTACAGCCGCTCCGGCATCAACAAAGGCTTCTTCGGATATATCAATCAGCTCCCTGACACAAACATGCGCCACGATACCACTCACCACCTCCGCGGCCCCGACGAAGAAACCATCCAGCTCATCTGGATATCTCTCCAGCGCCCCGTCGAAGGTCAGACCATTACCACCGACCTCTACGAAGACACCCTCTACCTCTCACTCGAGCCCACCAGCTACTACTCGGCCATTCGCGACTACGTTGGTGTCGTCGAAAGCGAAACAGCCTTCGCCGCGCCGCATGTCCCCGAAGCCTGCACCGAACCCGTCTGGTGTTCCTGGTACGCCTTCCGCATGGGCTACGATCACGAATCCATCGTCGAAAACGCCCGCCTCGCCGCCGGCCTCGGCATGAAGAACCTCATAATGGACGCCAACGTCCGCATACCGGTCGGCGAATGGTTCTACGAAAAAGCCGGCGTGACCGCCGACGCCGTCCGCAAACTCGAAATGCGTCCCATCCTCTGGCTCTCCCCCTACGCGCTCTATCCCCAGATGAAGGAGTACGCAAACTTCCGCCACCTCAAAGCCATCGCCGCCGACGGCAAAGAGCAGGACCACATATGTCCCATGGCCCAAGGCGCCGCCGAATTCCTCGCCGACCGCCTTCGCTTCCTCATGACCAACCACCGCCTCGACGGCCTCAAGCTGGACTTCCTCGACAAACCCGACACCTGGAACTGCGCCGCTGCCGACCACGACCACATCTATCAAACTCTTGGCGAAGGCACTGACGCCTGCATGGCTGCCATGCACGAGGCCGTAACAAGCGTGAAAGCAGACGCAATAATCGAATTCCGTCAGAACTACGCCAACATAAACAACCGCAAGTATGGGAACTGCTTCCGCGGTAACGACGCACCTTACGACTTCGACCATATCCGCCGCGAAACCTTTACCGTCTGGCCCTACTCAAAGGGCGTCCCCGTCCACGCCGACTACGCCTACTGGCATCCCGGCGAGCCGCTCGCGAACAAAGCCATCTTCATGGCATGCATCATGTACGGCTGCGTTCCAACCATCAGCATGGACCTCCGCAAATTCACCGACGAAGAATCCCGCCTCGTCCGCGCCTGGCTCGACTTCTACAGCCGCGAAAAGGAAACGCTCCTCTGGGGCCGCCTCATCCCCATGACCTTCGACCCCCACTTCTCCGTCTCCCGCATCGAGTCCCGCCGCAAGACCATCTTCGGCCTCTTCTCCGAAATCCCACCCGCCCTTCTCGAACTCTCCAACAACCCTTCCGAGGTAATCCTCATAAACGGCACCAACGCCGACCGCCTCTTGACCGCCATATCCGGCCTCACCGGCGGCTTCGCCTGCCGCGTCTTGGATCCATTCCACCGTACCATCGAGGAATTCGACCTCCATTCCGGCGGCGAACTCCGCTTCGACCGCACTGTCCCCATCGGCGGCCTCCTCCATCTCCGCCGCTCCTGACGCAGCAATTCCGCCGCCGTCGCCCATATTTCCCATCAATATGGTAGAATATAAGTCGGCGGGGTTGCTGTCGGCGCTATTGGGCTTCGAGCTGCTAGTCCCGCATGAATCCGCGGATGCTCATCACCTGCCCGAAGAGGCCTGACACGAGCGCCGGTCGCCATGTAATATCAAACCGTTTTACGTAACGCGATGAGGCTAAAGTGACGCTAATGCGAAGTCTCCGGAACCTATGCTACCTCTTCATCCTCGCCGTGACGATGTTGTCAGTCGCCTGCAGACCCGACACGCCGGCGAGTCGATCCGAACATCCCTTATCCGAAGGAGTTCACTCCGAAATGGAAAGAGCCATTTTCGCCGCAGGTTGCTTTTGGGGCGTGGAAACTGCGTTTCGCCAGGTCGAGGGGGTCACCTCCACCAAGGTTGGCTACACGGGAGGATGGGCCAAGAACCCAAGCTATGAGGATGTCTGCTCAGGCAAGACCGGTCACGCGGAAGCAGTTCTTGTCGAGTATGACCCGTCGAAGGTTTCTTACGAGCAACTCCTGGATGTCTTCTGGTACGTGCACGACCCGACAACCAAGGACCGGCAGGGACCCGACGTCGGCTCGCAGTACAGATCAGCGATCTTTTACGCCGGCGACACCCAGAGAAACGCCGCTATTTCTTCAAAGGCCCAACTCGAACGTCTCGGCACTTACAAAGACCCCATTGTCACCCAGATCGTCCCCGCATCCGACTTCTACCCCGCCGAGGAATACCACCAGCAATACTACGAAAAGCGAGGCCTGGCCTCCTGCAAGATCACACCACCCAAGGGCCAGCCGTAAGCTGCCTCCCAAAACTCTGCGCTTCATGTCTCTTCACCGCAATGAAATTGCACCGTGCCGCGTCGTCCGGTAAAATTCGGAATTCGACTGACTGCTTTCACGAAAGGAGGTAGGGAGTGAACGCGATTCTAGCGACCGTGCTCGCAGTCGTTCTCCTGGCCCAGCAGGGCTCGGAACAAAAGCCTTCCGCCGCGCCAGGTCCCGTTGCCTCGGCCGTGGCCGTCCAGGCAAAGGCTCCCGAGTATAAGACCGATACCGGCGTCGCCTATGGCGACCATCCATCGCAGGTCATCTACGTCAATTATTACCCCGACGGTCCGCCAAGGCCCGCCATGATTTACTTCCACAGCGGCGGATTTAACTCCGGCCCGCTCAACAAACCCCCTCAGACTCCCCAAAAGTATCTCGACCTAGGCCTGGCCTTCGTCGTGGTTGCCCACCGCACGGTAAATGAATTCCAGCATCCCGCCCAGGTGGACGACGCGGCGAACGCCGTCAAGTTCATCAAAGACAATGCGGCCAGGTGGAACATCGATCCCGACCGCCTCGCCGTCACTGGCCGCTCTGCGGGCGGACACCTGGCCATGTGGATCGGCTTTCGTCCCGATACCCCTGACGTCGCCTGTGTGGTCGAGCGAATCGGCCCTACCGATTTCCACCCGGAATTCATCAAGACCATCAATCCGAATCTGATGAAACGAGACATATTCGACAAGCTCTTCGGCGAAAAGGTGAAGGATCGCGACCCGAAGGTGGTGGAGGAATACACCGCAATGTTCTCTCCCGTGACCTACATGTCGCCGGACGATCCACCGACGTTATTCGTCGCATTTCGCACTCCCCCGCCGGAAGAGGATCCCCCCTCAGCCGGCTACGGCATACACCACCATCGCTTTGCAGAGCATGGCTACGAACGCTACAAGGCGATCGGCGGCGTGGCGGAGCTTTTTATCGGTGAAAGAGGAAAGCCCGAGATCGAAAAGAGCCATGAGATAGAAAAGGCCTTCTTGCGCAAACACCTGCTCGGCGGAAAACTTCCGCCACCCAGGAGTGAAGGAGAAGCCGCCCACCGAAAATAGCCGGGCCGCGCTACATCAGTCGGTTCCCTACACTGCCGCGGCGGCGTCCCGGAAAATGAACCATTGAGGAGGGGCGAACGTGAACACCACGAAGGCGGCGCCAAGCGATAGAAGCATCAGAAGGCCGACGACCTTCCATCCACGCCTCACCGGCTTGGCCGTCAGCAGGGCGTAGCTTGCCAACTGGCCCACCGAGATACCGATGAAGAAAATCGTGATGTCAACGTACAGGAGATGCTCTCCCGTAATCGCAGTGTACCCGTAGAATAGCCCCACGATCGTGATAGGCATGAGCCAGATCCCTACCGCCTTTGCGATGAAGAAGTTCTTGCTCAGCCTTCCAAGAAACGGGTACTCGATGATCGCATAGAAGGCGGAAGGCCAGAACGCCAACTTCAGATGTTCCCACACGCTCTCATTCACTGCCGCAAAAAGCCCGATAGCCGCCCAACGGCCAAGCCAGCCGTATGCGAAGTGGAGAAGCGAGCCGGCCAGAAAAATCAGCGGAATGCCTGCGACTTCCCATTTTGTGATGGACCTCTTCATCGGCGTCGCATTTCCTTTGTCGTCCGCCTTGTCTTGCTCCTCATTGCTGCGATAATTCTCCACGGTATCTGCCGGCGATTCAACCACATTATGATCGAACGAGGAAAAGACGCATCCGCGATTTGGATTGATGCTCTTATTTGTGGAATGCCCTGAAGCGACCTTTAGGCGCGGTCCTCTAATCAGGGCTATCCGTCGTTCACGACGACACTTATCGTCCAATACGTCACCGAAAGCTTCACGCGTCAGCCGTTGGCTTGGAAACCCGTATCAAACGCCTTTATTACCAAGGCCATTTGAAAAGCCTGCTCTCAACTGCTACTCTTGATCGCGGCTCCCGCGAATGCGCGCACAGGCTTTGCGAAGACGCAGGGCCGCGCTGCATGCGCTTATCCAGGTTGCCTCTGAAACGCTTCGTTTGCGCGGCATTTGTCGGTGAGTCATGGAGGCACGTCGTGAATCTGCTTTCATCGGACAGCGGGAACTCCGCTCCGGCCCGCAAGCCAAGGGTCGGCGTTAGCACGTGCCTGCTCGGCGAACGGGTCCGCTACGACGGCGGCCACAAGCTCGACAGGTACATTACCGACACATTGGGCGACTTCTTCGAATGGCTGCCCGTCTGCCCCGAGGTGGAATGCGGCCTCCCCATACCGCGCGAGTCCATGGACTTGGTAGGCCAGCCGGATTCGCCGCGCCTGATCACTACTCGGACCAAGATCGATCACACCGATCGCATGCTCAAGTGGGCCAAAAACCGCGTTAAGGAGCTTGAGAGCGAAGACCTATGCGGATTTATATTCAAAAGCAACTCGCCCAGCTCAGGCATGCAGAGGGTGCGCATCTATGATAAGAACGGTGTCCCCCATAAGATCGGCGTCGGAATCTTCGCCAGGGTTTTCATCGAACACTTCCCGCTCCTTCCCGTCGAGGATGACGGGAGACTCCATGACATCCGCATCAGAGAGAATTTCATAGAGCGAATCTTCTGCCTGACGCGTTACCGGCAGTTCCTGACGTCTGATGGCAGCGTTCGAGGATTGGTCAGTTTCCACACCACTCATAAAATGCTCCTGATGGCGCACAGTCCCCAAATTGACCGGCAACTCGGACGCCTGGTTGCTCACGCAAAGAAGTACAGCCGCGCCGAATTGCTCAACTCTTACCAAGCACTGATGCTAAAGGCCCTCAAATTGACGGCCACCGCCAAAAAGAATGCAAATGTCCTCATTCACATGATGGGCTTCCTCAAAAAACACCTCACCCACGACGAAAAAGAGGAAATGCTGGAAGTGATCCAACAATACAAGCAAGAACTCATCCCCTTGATCGTCCCCGTTACCCTCATGCGCCACTATGTCCGCAAGTACGACATAGCCTACCTCGAGCAGCAGGCATATCTCGACCCGCATCCCGTTGAACTCAAGCTCCGCAACCACGCCTAGAGGCCGAGCTGCACGCGGTCTTTCAACCTTCTTCAAGCATTAAGCCACAGGCTGCGCTCCAGCGCAGCTTCGCTCATGTGGCGTCTCTCCCAAACCTCGGCGTTCGCCCCTCCAGTTCCCCCTTCATAACTGTTGCCCCCGGGAACCTCGTCCACGTTGCTCTGCTTGAAGTTACGCCGGTGGTCGCGAACGATCTCTGGCGGCGATCCGCGTGAGTCTCGGCCATCTCCCGGCTCGCCGATAACCGTTCCGGTCGCAACGCGCGCCACCTACCTGCTAATTTGGGAGCCTCGTATGCGCGGCGTTATTGAAGGTTGTTATCTCGTCCTTTATCTCGTCGTCAGGATCAACCACGACATAGATCTCGTGCGTCTTCTCGGTCGGAGTCCAGTTGAGGCCGACCGTCACGGTTCTGGGCTCGAGATCGTTCGGCGCGTGAATGTTTGGTATGACCGAGGTGCCGAGCAAAGCCCCGCCTGCGGCAGGATCCCCGTCATAGAAAGCCACGGCTACGCCGCGCACGGCCTTGGAGCCGACGTTGTGAATCGCGGCAAGGATAAGGCCATACTTCTCTGCATAGCGGATATCCTGCGGCGAGAGTCCAGGGTCCGGCGCCAGACCGGGCCCCCGGCCCCTTTCCACTTGCTCCACTTCGATCGCGTAAGTCCTCTTCGGCTCAACAACGAGCCGAATGGGAGTGCCGCGCTGAGGCCAGACGAAACTTCGCTCCTCCAGCACCGAATCCATCACCTCATCCTCATTCGTATCCGGCCCGTACCGCAACACATACGTGCCGCCCGGCTCCAAGTGCCAGGGCACTACGCCGATCTCGCGGGCCTCATCTGTTAGGCTATGATATAGAAGTCGAATGCCTTGCCCGTCTGCGCCCAGCACGAAGGCGGCGAAATCCCTCGTCGTGTTCTCGTAAGTGACCGCTGCTTCCAGGAGCGGCCCGCCGATCCAGCCGCCGGTGCAGATGAGAAAGGGGTTGACCAGTCCCACAAAAGCGATCCGATCGGTGGGACCGGATTCCGTCGTCATCAGGGGCCAGCGGAGATTCATCATTTCATCCGTGAACGCAGATTTGAGAATGACGTCAGCCTTTGTGATGTCGTTCTTGAGCGAGCCCTTCCGCCCCTCCATGACGCGTTTCGCGTGGAGCCAGCCCTCGATCCCTCTTAGCTTGGAGGCAACCCACTCTTCGCTCCCCGGCTCGGCCTCCGGCTTCTCGGCGGCCGGAGTGGCCTTGCTCTCTTTGGCGGGCTCCGGTTCCTTCCGAAGGGCGGCGCGCAGCGGCAGCAGCTTTTCAACCACCAGAGAGGACCCACCCCGACCGCCCTCCCTAAGCTCGTCCAGCGCCGTTACCTGCAGCCTCGCACCGGTCTTGGCTGCGGGCAGATTCCCGTGACGAACGGCCAATTCGTACTCCAATTTCAGCGGCTCAAGGTACTTCGGGTCGCGCGTCTCGTCGAACGCCGTCATCAAAAGGTCCTGCACGTACGCCTTGTAACCTTGCTTTGCCCAATCCGAGTTTTGCGAGTGCTCGTCGTTCAAGGCCGTGTACCAGTTAGGCGAGCCGCGTCCTCCGATCAGCCCTTCTGGAAATGCGACGTTGCCGGGGATGACGCCCCTGGGCTTGCCCCTGTCAGTGGACATCGCGGCGGCGAGCCACGATTCGGCCAGCTCCACAAACAGCTTCGATACGGTGGGATTCCGATTGTAGCTAAGCACCGAGGCCGCCGGGCGGATTGCGCGATAGTTTATCCAGGAGTCGTTCATCTGATTGCCGCTGCCGACCTGCGCGGCGCTGAAGTAGTTCGCCCTGAAGTGCCGATGCCCCTCGTCGTCGTAGTCCGTCCAAAGGTCCCGCATCAGCTTTGCCGTCTTCATGCTTCTTTCGATCCACGTGGGGTTTCCATAATCCATCTGAACCATCATGCCGAGCGTGTTGCCGGTCCACTCGGCCGTATGCTCGGCATCCGCGAACGGCAAGCAGTAGCCGATTTCCGGGTCAACTTCGGAGAGATTCCATACCCCATCGACGAGCCTCCGGGTTCCCTCGATGGACAGATCCGAAACGCCCTTGCCCAAGTATCCCATGTATCCGAAGGCGCCTACGATCTCCACGTCGTCCCCCCAGCCGCCGCCGATGTTGCCCTCCGGGTGCTGCTTGAACCTGATCCACCACTCGGAGAAGTCTATGAGGTGGGCCATGGCCGGATAAAGCCTTCTCACCCATTCGGGCGCGCCGGCAATCTTGGAAGAGTAATCGGGCAGATACCAGTCTTCAGGTTTTGTCCCGTCCCCGCTTTGCCGCCATTGAAAATGAAGATGGTACCTGACGTAGCGGTTGTCGGGAAACTTCCTCTCAAGTTCCCTGAAGATTTCCGCCGCGGTGCCGAGCGTGGGGATGAACGGCTCGAGCATGTGCTCGGCGCGAGCGGCGTAGAGGCGCGACTTGTAGTACAGCGGAGAATCCCTGCCGATCATCCACCACGACCCTATGGCCTTGTCGTTCTCAATGAAGTGGTTTTTCTGCACTACCTTGCCGTTGATGATCGACAGCCGCCCTCGCGTAAGATGGATCGTCCTCGCCTCCTCGAAGATCTCCGCCCCTTGCAGAAGCTCGGCAACTCCGCTTGCCTCAGGATGAGCTGCGACGTGCTCGCGCAGGATACCGAGCGCCAAAGGCATAAGGATATTCTCCTCGCTCAGTTCCGTATCGAGGTGGCCTGCAAGCCACAGAGCGACAATCGCCCTGGCTACTTGAGCGTCGCCTTCGGTTACACCCTGCAAGGTTTCTGCCGCCCCGGAGATGTCTCCGTCGTTAAACAGCCCAATCGCGCTGCGCAGGCAGACGGACTTGATCTCACGAGCGAGGCGCAGCTTGTCCTGCTCCGCGACTACCGGCGGCTCCACGTACGGCACTATCTCGATGGCCATGATGCTGTTGTGGACAAACGGCCAGCCGATGTAATGCCAGGGGGGACTCATCTTCAGCCCGTGGGAAGGAGTCCAGTTCCAGTATTCCTCGTACGGGTTCTCCCAGGCGGATTGCTCCGCAAGTTGCTCGTCATAGTAGCTCTGGTTCTTCTTCAAAGCCACGCGCAGGAATCCCTCCTTTGCCTCCACCGTGCCTCGAACGTACGTCCACCATCCGGCCGGATTAACCATCGGCACGGCGTAGCTTCCAGGCGTCCATGCCGCCACCTGTTC
>CAZUUK010000028.1:33600-36110 GCA_964622675.1 uncultured Planctomycetota bacterium
TACGTCAACCGGAAGAAAATCAGCGATAGCCGCGGGAGCGAGTGCCTCCCCCGCCGAGAATCCCGCCCTGCGTGCCGTGCTTGAACTTGCGGCAGCAATCGATTAGGATGGCCTGGATCGATTGAGCGCCGTCTGAACCGGCTCCGCTCTGCCGGATACGGAGACAACCGGCGCAGCGAAAGCAGTCGCCCTTAAGACGGTCGGCTCAGCAGCCCAAAAGACGCCACACCATTCAAGGAGACGGAACAATGGCCACTATCAATTTTGGCGGAACCAGGGAAGACGTCGTCACGCGCAAGGAGTTCCCGCTTTCAAGGGCGCGCCGCGTGCTGAAGAACGAGACGATCGCTGCCGTCGGCTATGGCGTTCAGGGGCCGGCGCAGTCGCTCAACATGCGCGACAACGGCTTGAAAGTCATCGTCGGCCAGGCCAAACAGTTCAAAAAGGACTGGAACCGGGCGAAGCGCGACGGCTGGGTCCCCGGTAAGACGTTGTTTGACATCGAGGGAGCGGTCCAGCGCGGCACAATCATTCAGATGCTCGTGGCGGACGCGGCGCAGAAAGTGATCTGGCCGACCGTAAAGAAGAACCTCAATCCCGGCGACGCCCTATATTTCTCGCACGGGTTTTCCATTGTCTATAATCACCTGACGAAGATCGTTCCCCCCCGGGACGTTGACGTCATCATGGTCGCTCCGAAGGGTTCAGGCACCTCGGTGAGGCGCAACTTCCTCTCGGGCGAGGGCATCAACTCCAGCTTCGCAGTCGAGCAAGACGCTACTGGTCGCGCCTCGGAGCGCTGCATCGCGGTTGGCATCGCCATCGGTTCGGGCTACCTCTTTCCCACGACGTTCGAGAAGGAAGTTACCAGCGACCTGACCGGCGAGCGGGGCGTCCTGATGGGCGCGCTGGCCGGAATCATGGAGGCGCAATACGACGTCCTCCGCAGCAACGGCCATTCGCCTTCCGAAGCGTTCAACGAAACGGTCGAGGAGCTGACCCAAAGCCTCATACGCTTGGTCGACGAGAACGGCATGGACTGGATGTACGCCAACTGCTCCGCCACAGCCCAGCGCGGCGCGCTCGACTGGAAGCCGAAGTTCAAGAAGGCCGTTTTGCCCGTCTTCAAAGACCTTTACAAGCGCGTCAAAACCGGCGCCGAGGCCAGGCGCGTCATGAACGCTTGTGGTCGCAAAGACTATCAGCAGCAACTCGGCAGGGAACTGAAGGCTATCCGCGATTCGGAAATGTGGCGGGCCGGAGCGGCCACGCGAAAACTCCGCCCGCACGCAGCCGCCAAAAAGGTCAGCAGATCCACAAAGGGCGTCGGCGGACGCAAGTCGTACTAATCGCCTATCCGCCGCACGTTTAGACTGCGCCTTTTTATGGGCTCATCTCGACACCCTGATCTCGCGGCGACAATCGCTCGCTATGCCCGGCCGCAGTCAGACAGCGTTCCGGCCGACCCCGCACCGCCCCGATTGATTCCCGCGTAACCACAGCGGCTGTTACTCGTCCCAGTCCGCCTTCGGCATGACCCGCAGCGTTGGCTCCACAAGGACTGTCAACGTACTCACCTGCGATGTCGCCTCCCTTATCTGATTCTCCACCCGCCTCCTGTCTTCCCTCAACCGATCCATGTCAAAAACAATTGGCTCCAGACGCTGCCGGAAGGGGGCGACCTGCTCCATCTTTCCCTTTAGCTTTTCAAGTCTCTTGCGATCTTCTTCCAATTTAGCCATGGACCTGGCCAGGCTTATTTCGCTCGCTACCAGCTCGTCCCTAAGGTTGATGGTCGCACTGTTCGCCACTCGGCTCCTTATCTCCTCTTCTCGTTGAAGAAGTGCGATCTTGGCCTCAGCCAGTTGCCCCATTCTTTTGTTCAGCTCTTCTCTTGACAGCATCCCCTTTCTGAAGAGCGTCTCCCCCTCTACCAAGTTCTCCTGCGCGATCATGACCAGGGTGCCAAGCTCTGCGAGGACTGGATCGCCTTTCTTGGCTTTCCCCTGTGCCTCGGCTTCCTTGGCCAGGAGCTCCTGGATCGCCTCGGCACTCGCCTTCGCCCTGGCTATTTCGATAGGCAATTTGTTCGCAGCGGCGGTCAGTGTTTCCACTTCCTTGCTCATGTCTCTTAAGACTTTCAGCAGAGACGATGCCTCCATCCCTGCGTAGCCCACATGTGCCGCCACCTCTCCCTCCTCCTCGGCGCGCGCCCGTAGCTCCCCATCTATTTCCTCTCGCCTTCGCTTCAGCTTCTCGAGGTTCTCCCTGGCAGCGCCCTCGATCCTCGATGCGACGTTGTCGATCAGATCCGTCAGGATGGAAACCGCATCTTCCGGGTCATCATCCCGAAATCGCACAGTCAACTTGCGCGCCCCGGGCGTGCCGATTATCACCAGCGTCCCGGCCTCCGACTCAAACTGTTTGTAGTCGAAATAAGTCTTGGCCGCCAGGTCTCTCGCAGCCGTGTATTCCTCCTCCTTATCAGCACCTTTCTTAATTAAGCCCGC
>CAZUUK010000028.1:36210-39491 GCA_964622675.1 uncultured Planctomycetota bacterium
CAGCTCAGACAGACGCTGAGCTGCAACCTTTGCCTGCTTTGACTCGGGGAAGAGTTTGACGATCCGCTGATATTTCTCAGCCGCCTCTTGAGCCAGGCCGACCTCGTAGTCGATCTGGTTCGCCGCTGCTAGCATTATCGCGGGGACTTCCGCGAATATCACAGCATAGGTCGTGGAAACCTCCGGGCGGCGCTCACCCAGCTTCACATCTCCAGCCATGACGACCTTCACCGCCGTCATACGCGCCTGAAAAAACTCATCAGAGACAAACTGCCTCGTTGAAGGGCCGCCGGAGGACAACGCAGGTGTCACAGGCGCCGGCTTACGCATACCGGTCACCTGTTTCCAATATACCGCCAAAACGATTGCCAGCGCGGCCGCGGCGACTGCAGCGGCGGCAAAGCCCAGGCGCATCTTGCCGCGCAGCACCCTTCCGCCGGAGGGGATGCGGCAAAGCCTCTCCACGAACGCCTCGCGGGGGCAGCCCTCCGGTGCCCCTTCAGAAAAACTTCGCAGCCGTGCAAGCGAGCCCTCGAGCACCTCCAGCTCCGCGCGGCAGCGAGAGCATGATTCCAAATGAATCTCCATCGCTTCCTGGCTCGCCGGCTCAAGCTCCCCGTCGGCAAACATCACCAGAAGCCGTCTCGCCTTTCCGCACCCGATATCGTCGTTCATCAGCGCACCTTCATAACGTCCTTCAGCTTTTGGCGGGCGTGATAGAGCCGCGAATGCACCGTGCCGACTGAGCAGCCCAGCAATTCCGCCACCTCACGGCAGCTCATTCCTTCGAGGTATCTCAAAACCAGCACCTGCCTGTGCTTATCTGAGAGGGCTTTCAGTACCTCTCTCAGCCTGGTCCTCTGTTCCAGTTGCGATGCCATCTCAGCAGGAGCCTCTTCCGGCGAAGCCGCCCCTTCAGCAGCCTCCAGCGGCACCTCCTGCCTCCGCCTCCTGGACATCTGTCTCGAACTCTCCCGCACGGCAATCCTCAGTATCCAGGATCGCAGCGAAGCCTCTCCCCGAAACCCCCGAAGTCCTCGCCATACCCTCAAGAACACCTCCTGCGAGACATCTTCTACCTCATTCCGGCTCAGTCCGAAACGCGCGGCGACCCGCGTCACATCCCTCACGTACTCCCTGACGATCCTCTCGAATCCGCCATGACGGTTCCTCCGGTAGGCTTCGACCAGCTCTCGGTTGCGGTCCGCCGCGCGGCGGTTGACATCCAAGCGCCCTCGGTCTCTCCTCAACCTCGCCTCCACCAATAATAGACCCTCCCAAGGCCGCTTCGCTTCAACTGCGGTTGCTTTTTTCTCGCAGCAACCGGGCCTGCGCCAGCGCATGATTCTCCTGACTGTCCCACCCCTTCCCGGCACTCTTCCGCAGCAGATCCCCGAAGTATCAACGTAGTAGGGTCTTAGGCTCCTGACGAATTGGGCGCCAAAGCGCCATCTCTGGCTCAGACCATCCTACGCCCGCTGGTGCAACTTAAGCCGGGCGCCGGTAATCACTTGCCCTTAACTCTTTTCCAACCGCCGATGCCGTCCAACTCTCCCTTCTCGGCCCGGCCCTAAAGGTATCGCAGCAACAGCTCTTTCGTCCGCGTTATCCCCTCGTACTGATCGCCCTTCCCCTCAAACTCTATCGAGTATGCCCCCTCGTAGCCGCTCCGACGCACTATCTCAATGCAGCGACCCACATCGAACGCCGGATGATTCCCGCTCTCGTCGAAGTCATAGGTCTTGGCATGGACGTGGCGTGCGTACGGCATCAGCGCTTCCAGGCCCGCATAGCGGATCCCCTCGGGGAAGTTGCCGAAGTCCGGACAGGTTCCCACGTTTGAAACCCCCAACTCCTTCACCAGTCCGACCACGAACTCGGGATCACCCGAAACGCCGCCGTGATTTTCGATAAGAAGCCCCATTCGAAGCTGCTCGGCCTTCGCCGCCAGCCGCCGGAATGAACCGACGGTGACACTCAGTTCATCCGCCCGCGCTGACCTCCCTACGTTCACGCGCACGTTTTTCGCATCCAATTGTCCCGCTATCTCCATCCAGCCTTCTATCGCCTTCAGATCCTTTTCTCTGGAATCTTCGTCCGCCTGCGAAACGTCGCCAACATCGATGGGAAAGCTATAGTGGATGCACCCTCGCGAGGCGATGGCAGAGCGCAATTTCTCCAACGCAGCGCCGGAGGCATCTTTGAGATGAGCCTGACATATTTCGATCCCGCTGATCCCGAATCGGTCTTCAACCACCTTCGGGAACTCCTCCGCGGGAAAGTCTCGATTGATGTGCGACCGCAAGCTCCACGAGCAGACGCATAACTCTGCCATCAACTGGCTCTCCTTTCTTACGAATAACTCCCGCCCCTCAACCTCGAAATTACCGCCGCAATTCTCCCCCCTTTCCACTCACTCGTCAAGCTGCTCCGCCTCGCCGCCCCGAGCCCTCTCTCATTCCCCGATTTCGAGTTGACACACGCCCAAGTCCCCGCGTTAAATAATGCCCTCGGCCATTCGCGAGACTCGACACGCGGGATCCGGTCGTGCGCGAGCCACCGCATTTTCGGCCGAAAGCAGAATCAGCACTTCACGCGCAACAGGAGCAATTGCCATGACAGAAAACAACCCAACAGTCGTCTTCACTGAACCGAACAAAGTGGTCCTGGAGGATCAGCCCATCCCGCACCCAGAGCAGGCCCGGATGCTCATCCGCACTCAGCGCACCCTGATCAGCACCGGAACCGAGCTCACGATCCTCAGCGGCGACTTCGAGCCGGACTCCGACTGGGCCCGTTACGGCAAGTACCCCTTCGTCGCGGGATATGACAACGTAGGCGAGGTCGTTGAGGTCGGCCCCGGCGTTGAAAAGGAATGGCTCGGAAAACGCGTCGCTTCCTACGCCCCTCACGCCGCTTTCGCCGTCAGCTCTCCCGAGCGCGTACGAGTCGTCCCCGAGGGCTTGGATTCCGAAGAAGCCGCCTTCTTCACCATCGCCGAGATCGTCATGAACGGCGTCCGTCGCGGAGGCGTGACCTGGGGTGAAGCCGTCGGCGTTTACGGCCTCGGGCTCCTGGGGCAGCTCGTCGTCCGCTTCTGTCACCTCGCCGGCGCCCGGCCCGTTATCGGCATAGACCTCGCCACCCCTCGCCTCGCCTTTCTGCCAAAAACGCCCGGCGTGCTCGGCGTGAATCCGGCCACCGAGAACCTTGCCGCGCAGATCAAAAAAAACACGCGCGGCCGTCTCCTCGACGTCGTCTTCGAAGTCACCGCCAGGTCG
>CAZUUK010000029.1:0-37449 GCA_964622675.1 uncultured Planctomycetota bacterium
GTGCTTGAAGTTCGGGGGGTGATTGTCTAGGATCTCAGGGTGCGAGCCGATGGGCTGTGGTACTTCCAGACAGAACGCAGAGGGGTTTTGGCCGGTCAGAGCTGGACAGTCTGGGCTAGCTGATAATCTGGCCAAGAGGGCCACTCGCACTGCGGTAGTCGAAAGGAGAGATTGGGGGATCCGAAATGAAGACATCGCGCGAGGTGCCGGTTAGAGATCTTTCAGAAAGCGAATCTTACACGGGGGATGAGATCAAGTTCCTGAAAGAGCGTTGGAGCGAGAGCGATGTGAACGCCGTCTCAGAGTGGGTCGAAGGGGGAGCGTTGGAATCGCAGTGCCCCGCGTTTGTGCTAACTATCTGTTCCTCGGAAAAGCGAATGCAAGTTCCCGATTTACGGGGGATCCGTTTGACAGTAACCAAGCCGAGGAACGAGAACGACCCCCTAATAGACCTGCGATTTCATCACCTTGACCACGCAGACTTCTCTCAGGCGCACCTTGAGCGGGCAGACCTACGCTGGGCGCACCTTGAGCACGCAATGCTAACCCGCGCGCAGCTTGAGCACGCAGACCTAACGTGCGCGCACCTTGAGCACGCAGACCTAATGTACGCGCACCTTGAACACGCAGCCCTCTTTGGTGCGCATCTTGAACACGCACACCTCTTTGGTGCGCACCTTGAGCACGCAGACCTCTCTGAGGCGCACCTTGAGCACGCAGACTTAGAAGAGGCCGATATCAGGAGCACGGATCTCTCTGAAGTGCATCTAGATGAAACTGTTTTCAGAAATGTAGCTTGGAAGCCAAGAGTTAGTGCCAGCCCGAACCCTAACTGTTTCGTAGATTTCGACGTCCGCGGGATACGCTACAGCAATCCACTTTTCGACCAGTTCGTGCGCCAGTCGGAATTCATCCGACGCTGCAGGGAGACGTGGCCAAAGCCGCTCTTCTTAGCGTGGGAGCTGACCTGTAACTGCGGACGGAGCCTGTGGCGCTGGTTGTTCTCGTGCGCGGTCGTCACCTTCCTGTTTGCGCTGGGATACCTGTGGAGCTGGGGGCTCGGCTTGCCGCTGCTGAAGGTGGACGTGCCAGGGGGCGAGGGAAGCCTACTGGCGTATCTATACTTCTCCGTCGTCACCTTTTCCACGCTTGGCTTCGGGGACGTCACACCGGTTCATTGGCTCGGCGAAATGCTGGTGATTCTGGAGGTGCTGCTCGGATACGTGTTCCTAGGCGGATTGATATCAATCTTCACCATGAAGCTGGTGCCTCCGAGATAGCGAGCGCCCCCCGTGCTTGTTGCTGTGCTTGAAGTTGCGGGGAGGCGTTCAGTGAGCCGCCATTCCGGGGACATGGAATTATGAGATAGGAGCTAGCACAAAGTCGGCGGGCACGTGACGTTACTTCACTGGGGTTGGGTTAAGGAGCTATGTGAGGTCGGTGTTGCCGAAGCGTCTGAAGCTCTGGAACTGAGGCACGTGCCTGAGGTATACCTGCGGGTCGCGCAACGAGTTGACTTCGTAGGTCGTGTCGCCTATTGTTGGAAGAGGAAAGGGCGTCGCTCATGAAACTGCGTGTCTACTACATGTCTCTCGCGACAGTTCTGTGTCTGACGGTCTCTATGATCTTCTGTTCGTGTGCAGTGGCGCCAGAACCAACTAAAGAGATTAGCGAGGAAACACGTGTGCAGAGAGCAACTGGAAGGAGCCAAACGATGAGTAGGATTTCTCTGGAACCGAAGGACGGCTCAATGCATGTCCGGGTTCTCGTGCCCGGTCTCGAGGATGAGCCAATGGTGATTATCTTCCCCGAGACGATCGGCGCTCGCGACGACCTCCCCGCCCACAAGGAAGTGAAGCCCGAGTGGGAGACGCTCCCCGACGGTGGAGTCGGATACACATGGCGCAAGGAAGACTGGGTTAACGTTAGGGCCGAGATGCGCCCGGGCGCCGATTTCGTTGACATGAACCTTACTGTGAAAAACCTGAGCGAGAAGACGTGGCACGAGGTCTTCGCGTTCAATTGTCTCAACCCGGGTGCGGGGGAGGCGGACGCGCCGTCGTTCCGCACGCCGCAGTCACGCGGCACATTCATCGTGACCGAGGCAGGCCTGACCAAGATTGGCGAGATACCCCCTCACAATGGGCCGAATCCGAAAGTCCACTTTATATTCACACGCGAGACGATCGACCTTCCCCGGTGTTACTACGAGAGTCTGCAGAACTCACACGACACGCCGGTAACCGAGAGTTTCATCGCGACTGTCTCCGAGGATGGCGAACGGGTCATCGCAATGGGGTGCAAACAGGCGCTGTTTCTCTTTCAGAACGACCAGTTCACATGTATCCACGCCAGCCCGTTCTTGGGCGACATGGCTCCCGGCGAAGAGAGGTCGGTCAGGCAGCGAGCGTACTTCGTGCAGGGCTCTCTTGAGGAGGTCCACGATCGTTATCGGCGTGAGTTCGGTGTCGGCAAATAAGGTGAAAGTTCAATGCCTGAAACCTGCGGGCGGCGTTCATTCGTGAAACTCATGGGTCAGACGATGCGCGGATGGGATTGGCGGAGGGCCCAGTGACGATATCCGGAAACATGGATTTTCGGAAGGGCCGACGTGAAGCAGTTGGGCAGCGTGCTGTAGTGTTGTAATGGAGGTAGCGCGACGAGGGTGTTCTCATCGGTTCGGAATCGGGAGTGTGACGGATGAGATGTGTGGAAGTGATCTTCCCCTCTGTGACCGCGAGCGGCGCAATCACCGCGCAACGAACACCTCGCGCCCGTAGAGGCAGGGGGCTCAAGGCGTCGTAATTTGTGCTGTGGAGGACTTTGAGATAAGAGGGTTCGTCTGGAAGCGCGTCAGGCTCAGTTGCAGCGTGTCGCCCTCCGTCAACGCTAGGCTGAGAGAGTGAGCGCTGAGGAGGCGTTCGAGTAAAGGGGCGAGTACGAGCGGGATTTGAGCGGCGTGCGGGGACAGGAGGACGTGAAGCGGGCAATGGTGGCGGCGGCGGCGGAAGGAGACAAGGTGTTAATGTTGTATCCTGCATTACCCATACTCTTGGCGGGTTGATGTAAATCTTATCGAACGCCAAGAGATATGACGTCTCTTGACAGATCATGTTGAGAACACTAGGATTACATCCGTTCTGTTGTGGAAGATCAGGCGCTTCATATTTTTGGCCTTGAGATTTTCGAAGCCCAAACCGGCGCCCCTGCAATACGCATTGTGGCGGCTGTCGGTTCGCACCCGGGAGGGGAAAAATGAGCGTTCGGATCCGACTAGGTTTTCCCGCAATCATGCTGCTCGGCGCTGCCGTGTCGTTGAGCATCGCTGCGTTCTCGGAGGAGCCGGCTCGACCTGACCCCGCGGCACGCGCCCGCGCGCTGGAGCTCGGGGAGGAGCGCTTCGATGAGTTCCCCTTCGCGATACATGGATTCACCGTGACGCAAACGCGCAAGCCGCTGTTCGCCGACACCGGCGCGAAGTGGGCTCGCGCGTGGGCCGGCGTGTCTGACCCGAGCAGCCCGAGTTACGAGGAGTTCTTTCCTCGGAGGTGGGAGCGTCTCGACGAGTGGGTGACCGTTCATGGCGAGTGCGGAGCCCGAACCATTCCGTGCGTCAACACGGGGAGAACGCGAATCTTTCCCGAGGAAAGGCACGATAGCTGGCGCAAGGGCTTGGTCGAGTTGGTTGAGCGATACGACGGCGACGGGGTTGACGATATGCCGGGGCTCAAGCAGCCGATTCGCCACTGGCAGTTTTCAAACGAATGGACATGGCGCTGGCAGGGGAAGTTGGAGGAGTTCATCGAGTTCTACCGCATCTCTCATGAAGCCGTATTGGAGGCGGACCCTGAGGCCAAAGTGGTGCTGGGCGGGATGACGGGCATCGACGCTCTCGCGTTCGTTGATGGGTACACGGGCGAGGGTTTCATTGTTTACGAGGGCAAAGCGCTGAGTCCGGAGGATGTGCGCGCCATACCGGAGTTCCAGAAACAGCGCGCCTTTATCGAGAGCGTGTTGAAGGAAGCGGCGCCGTATTTCGACGTCGTCTCGTTTCACAAATACGGCAAGTACCAGAACATTCCGGGATGCGTGGCGTGGCTGCGCGACAAGATGGCGGAGCTTGGCTACTCGAAACCGATGATCACGACGGAGATGGGCGGGCCGTTCATCAAGGCTCAGGAGGCCTACACACCTCAGACGCATTGCGACGCGATCGTCAAGTATCACGCGGTGTCGCTGGCGTGCGGCATCAAGCTGGTGTTCTGGAGCACGCTTAACGTGCTCCCCGAGTGGGGGATTCCCTACGGCAACACAGGATTGCTGGATTGGGACGACAAGCCCAAGCCCGGTTTCCAGACATACAAGCTTATGGTGGACAAACTCGGCGACATGACGACAGCCGTCCGTGTGCCCGTGGAATCGTGGGACACCGAGACTCGGGTCTATCGTTTCGGGACGCCCGATGGCCCGGTTTATGTGATGTGGAGTGAGCGCATCGCCGGACGTCACCTGGAATTCCCGATCGAAACCGCGAAGATCCGGGTCACCGACGTAGGCGGGAACGAATCCATCAGCAGAACGAAGAACGGAAAAGCCATCATCGAGCTTACCGATAGCCCCGTGTTCGTGGAGCCCATCCCAGAAGGCGCCTCCCCTGCCCCTGCCGAGAATCCAACTCAGCCGCAGTAACTGGACTGTCCTAGCCGCGTGGGGGCAAGGAACTCATCTGGGATTCAAATTTAAGCATATGATGCGGTTGGTCGCGGGTTGTGCCTCCCGAAGACTCGGTCCGCATTGCGTTGCCTAGACTTGCTTCGCCCCTCCCCCACCCCCCGCCTTGTTGCAGTGCTTGAAGCTGCGCCAAGGGTCGTCAGATTCCCGCGAGCGGGACGACGTCCCCCTTTGTGTACAGATCTCCGCCGGGAGAGATGTAGGCTACGACGCCGGTGCAGGCGTTCTTTATGACGAAAGATCCCGCGGGCGGCGTGAGCGTCGATTGATTCGTGTGACTGGTTCCCCGGATGTGCATGCTGCCGTCGCCGTACACCCCGGCGACTACCGCCTCGCCCTCGTCCTTGACGAGCAACTCGCTGCCCGTGGTCCGCGTGGGCGTGGTGGACTCCGTCAGCGTTCCCTTCAGGTAGAGGTTCCCTTCCGCATCGAACGCCGCAAGCCTCGTCCCGTCGCTCTTTTTCACTTCGAGACACGGACCAATGCCGATGGCCGACTCGAGCTCCGCCAGCAGATCGGCGTGCAGCCGGTGCAGCTCGACCTCGCCGATGCCGTTGAAGGAATGGTTCCACGTGCCGTCGCCATACTTGTCAGCGATAGCTTCGGCCGCGCGCTCGCGGCTTCCACCGTCCTGAGCCGCGAGCAAATTGGCCAGTTCGATCAACTGCTCCCCGCTCCGCATGAGTTTCAGACGAACGCTGGCGATCGCCCCGTCATACAGGCCGAACCCGGGGACGTTCGACCCGGAATAGACAATGGAAAGCGGTTCGGCGTTGATCCAGTTTGTATTGAAATTGTTCCAGTACGGGGCCCCGCCATCCAGCCCCTGCGCCCAGACTTGAAGGAATCGCTTGGCGTGGCCGTCGCCGCGGTCCTGCGGCCCAGGGCCCGTGCCGTAGTAGATCCATTGCTCCTGCTGCCCCAGAAAGATTCTCCGGTACCGAAGGTTGGGCCAATACCAGTCGGAGGAGCTGCCGCTCATCACGTCCCAGTTGATGCGGCCGTCGGTCTGGCCGTAGTTCTGACCCCAGCGGTCGCTGATGTCCAGCCGCCAGTGCCACTTCACGCCGGGAGCGCTGGCCGCAGCCGCCCCCTCCCTCCACAGCTCATGGAAGAAACGCATCGCGCGGAAATCGTCCGCGGTCTCGCACTCCTCCAGCGCCCAGAGCGCCGCACAGCCGCTGTAGTAGTACTTGTGGTTCAGATACGCCTGGAAATTCGTCCCATGCCAGCCTTCGGACTGAGCGTGCTCGAACCACTCCTTCACGACGTTGCGCACGCCCTGCTTGTAGCCTTCGGGGAAGGCGCCCTCGATGTCCGGCAGGGTCCTCCAGAACGTGTCGCTGTCGGAATCCAGCAGCGCATCCCAATACGCTCCCCCGAGTCCCGCGGCGTCGAACCCGTACGTCGGGTTCTGGATGTGAATCGGCCACGACTCGAAGAACGTGGTGTAGAACGTTGCCACCGGAGTGTTCGCCCCAGGGCCATAGTACGGGCTCCCCGGCGCCGAAGGAGTGAAAGCGGAGCCGTCGAGGAATGCGCCGTATCGCTGATCGAGCAGGCTCCAGTCGTTCGTATGGAGCGCCGGGCCGGCTCCGACAAGCGTCGGCGCGCGATCGCCGTGAACACTGGCGTTCCACCCGTAAGGCAGGATGTTCAGCGATTGCCGGTGCTTCTGCGCCAGTTGGAAATATCGCAGCCGCGTCAGGTCTTGATTGCCGAACTCCCAATGCCGGCTGTAGCCGTTAATGTCGAGAAGGAAGCTTAGCGAATCAGGAACGACGACCGGGCTCACGTAAAGCCGCAATGCGATAGCCAGCGCGGAAGGCAGCTCATCCGCCTCCACCGTTATCTGGCCGGTGTAGTCACCCGGCTCGGCGTTTCTCGGCACGTATAGATCGAGCCAGACCGATTGATTCACTCCGGAAGGATTGTGATTTGCATCGGGAATCGAGAACGCATTCGGGAACGGAGCTTGAAGGGGGATCGCCGCATCGGGATATCGCACGCCGCCGTACAAGACGTAGTGAAGCTGATAAAGTTCGGCGTAAGGATTGGCGGAAATGCTCGACCCCCCCGGGCCGGCAAGATCGCTTACGCTCACGCGGACGTTGCTCAGTGACGCTCCCAGACGCTCGAGCACCAATTACCATGAGACCACTTCGTTCCGTCCTCCCCGAAGCGAGATCGCGTTCGTCTCGGAATCCCAGACGGCGTTGGCCTTCTTGTAGTCGTCCGCGCCGCTCCCCGTGTAGCCATCCTCGATGCGATTCCCCGTCGCCGGGTTGACCTTGGTCATGTGAGAGCAGGGCCAGTAGCGCATGACGCCACCAACCGATCGAACGCTCTTCCCCGCTGGGCTGGGAATGACCAGGCCGCCGTCGGCCAAGGTCGCAGGCGCGGCATACGGCGGAACCGCGAACGTAACGCTGGAGACCGGGCCGCGGTTTCCCGCCTGATCGTAAGCCTGAATGAAGAACGTGTACTCCGTCTGGCCGCTCAGCCCCTCGATCAAAGTCTCTTGATGAATACCCGGGTCGGACGGGCGGGGGATTCGCCACTGAGCTATGTCGGTAGCCGAGCCGAAATCCGCACCCGTTGAGTACCTGATCGTATAGCCGAAGGCTCTTGGACGTTCGGGATCCGAAGGAGCGAAGAAACGCAGAATCACCTCCCCGTTTCGCGGCCCCGCTTCCGCCGAGAAGCCCCCGACCGCGCCGGGAGGCGTCACATCGGTTTCCGTGGAGAACCGCAGCAGCAGTCGCGGCCGCACAGCGTCATTCTGCTCCTTCGTGTAGACGAGCGGATTGTACGACAAGTTATGGCCGCGCGGGTCGGTCACCACCAGCCCGTGCTGGTCCAGTATCAAAGCGTGAACCAGGTCCGGGTCGAGCCGCATTCGGATCCAAGCCTGGCCGCCGGGGTCATAGGAGCCGAATGTCCCCTCCGGCTCGTATCCGAACGACACCAGGGATCCGTAATTGCCGAACGCGGCGGTCGAGAAATCGCTGTGCGCGAACGTCCACTCGTCATCCGCGGCCGGATTAGCCGGATCGGCCGGACGTCGGCGCCACCTCCAGCAGCTCTCGCCTACCGCCGCGTCGCTGCCCCAGCCGTTCCCTTCGACCCAGTCGGCGTTGATCGTCGAGGCGACCAAAGCGTAGACGGGATCCGCATTCCCTCTGGCAAGATGCAGCTCCGCGTCCTCCACAGTCTTCCCGTGATGAGCGGACAGATCGAACTTCAACGCGGTAAGATCCTGCCATCCCTTCAATCGCGTCCGCGTAGCCCTTCCGTTGTTGAGAAGCCATTCCACCTGCGCTCCGGGACCGTTGTAAGAGGAGAACTGGTTATCTCCCGCGTCCAGAAAGGTCACGACGTCCGGGGCCGCCGGGTCAAGCCATGCCAACACGTGCCCGCCTCCCAGAGAAAGGGACAGGAAGACTGCAAGAATGATCGCTTCACGCATCGCCGTGGCTTTCCTCATCACGCTTCAGTTTGCTCGCCGCCGCTCGGATCGCTGCGGCAACGAGAAGCCCGTCCCCCCTGAAGTACCCCTGGACTTTGTATCACATTCGACCTGACGATTCCACGCCTCTGGAAGGCCTACGCCCCACGAAATCCCGGTTCATCCTGCTGTGCTTGCACTTGCGCCGTAAACTTGGCCGGTAAATGATGCGCTGCTTGGGTTTTCGGCGGGCCCACTGACCATATCCGAAAACATGGATTTTCGGGATTCCCGATGCGAAGGAGTTGGGCAGCGTCTGGGCGCCCAGGACGTGGTCCGGGTAGTGGAGCGGGTGGTCAGCCAACACGGAGCGCCAGAGGTGATCCGGGTGGACAACGGCCCCGAGTTCGTATCGAAGGACGCGGATCTGTGGGGATACTTTAACAGGCTGAAGCTGGATTTCATCCGTCCGGGCAAGCCGACGTATAATGCCTTAATAGAGGCCTTCAACAGCCGCTTCCGGCAGGAGTGTCTGAACGAGCACAGGTTCCTATCCTTGGAGGATGGCCAGGAGAAGGTTGAGGCGTGGCGGCTGGAATGCAACCGCAAGCGAGCACACAGTTCTTTGCAGAACCTGCCCCCGGCCGAGTTCGCGGCGCGGTGTGCGGTGGAGGCTGGCCAAGGCTACCTGCCTCCAGAGGCCGGTCGTTGAACTTCTTCGATGAGCGCTTCGGGCCCTACCAAGACAATTGTGCCGATATCAACCTTCCCGGCGTCAATGATGATCCGGCTGTCTTCATGGTTAATAACGCACGATGAAAACGAACCGCCGTCCACTCTTACTGCAGTCTCCGCACTGCCCATGTTCAGGCCCGGGATGATCAACTGAACCCGGTTCTCTAGGGCGTGAAGGTCCTGCAACCGGGGCCGCAAGACGAAGATGATCAGTCCCTCCTCTCCGGCAAGATGAGCTTGGCATCTCACAGACTCATCCGAGGACCTCACGTGCAGCGCGGTTGGCTCTGATATTCTGAGGAGTGGCTTGATAGCCGTTACCGAGTCACGTAAATCTGATATTGCGCTGCCTGTACTGCCGCGGAAGTAGAAGCCCTTGGCCCCCGCTGCCAAGCAGTCGAGCACACCTTGGTACAATTCCACTCTTTGGTGCGTCTGAGTGCCAGGTTTGTCACTTGCGACGACAACCACGTCAAACGGGCGAGGTTCAGAAGCAGCTTTCAACAGCGCTCCCCAACAGGCCGGGGTTGAATCCGGCATCTCCGGGCCAAGGAGACCATGCGCCACAGGAATGAAAGCGTTGAACCTGACTCTCTCGCTGACACTAGAAAAGAGCTGGATGCCCAGGACCGGATTGTTTCTGCATATGTGGAGAGTGGTATGAGAGGGGCTCGTGTCATCTGACGAGTCAGCTGATGCACTGAAAGCCATGAGCCTCCTCATAGCCTGCTCCAATGACCCATGGGCGTGGGTTGGGCATTGCATGAGTAGCTGTCCCTCGAAGGACTCCGCTTCCATGGGGAATTCTGCAGATGCTCGGCATCGAGCCTCGTCTATGACGCTGGCTTGACCGCGAGCCGCAACAGTCAAGTGGTCCCCCATCTTCATGCTCGGCTGAAGTGGCACCGTGACACACCTTGTCGTACCAGGTCCCAATGCGACATCTAGAGGAATGGTATCGGCCGGCTTTTCGTCCTGTCTGATCGCCAATTCTTTCAACGCCAGATCGCCCTCCGTGCGGTTGGAAAGATAGATGTAGGCCACATCGAGGTCATCCGAGAAAGCGAGGTACGTGATTACCCTTGGGCTGGAGGGCGGTATCTGCGCTTCCACCTCATGGTCATTGGCGGTGGTGACCTTGAGGACTGAGTTCTCAGACAGAGGCTCCTTCAGCTTAATCACAACGCGCGAAACGCAGCCGGGTGAAAGCTGTTGTGGGGTCACCATGCAGCCATAGAACTGGCCGGGGGATGGCACATCATCTTCGGCGCTTGCTGTCAGAATCCCGTCGAACTGTACGCGAGATATCGTCGCGGCCTTGTCCCCCTCATTCAGGAGAAACGCCTCGATATATCCGGGGTCCACATGGGCTGCTGGAGGTGTCGAATCCGGCACTACCTTCCGGTAGAAACACCCTTCTATAGAAACGTTCGCAAGCCCTGTCTGAAGCAGCGGCCAAAAAGCCACCGGCAGCAAAGCCATCAACACTCTCCTTGCCACCACGGTTTCTCCCTCCTGCAAGCAGTACAGCCGCCAGGCGGGCGGGCGTTCTCATCACCTGAACTCACTCGCCTGCCAGATCCTCCAAACCATACGTAGGGCAATAACCCAGCGCTGAATTGAGCTTTGGGCCAAGGTGTATGTAGAGGTCATCTGCAAGTTCCTGCTTGTAGAGCCGAAGGATGGTCGGGTTCTGCTCCACTCTGCAATCACCCCAGTCTCTCCACCTGGCCCTCTGCCGCCAGTCCGCATTGATATAGCAAAAGCCCTTTATGTGGCTATGTTCTCTGATCAAATCGAAGTATGGCTTGAACCAGGCCTGCCACACGTCGATCCGGTGACTGCGGGTGCCAACGTACCTTGGGGTCGACTCGCAAATCATTACTGGCTTGCGGTGGTTCTTAGCCTCACCCAGGAACGCCCTTGATGCTTCGCATGAGAGCTGCTCGGGCGAGAACAAGTCTATGCCCCACCAGTCGACCCATTGATCGCCAGGGTACCATTTCATGAAGTCGCGACGGCCGCCTGGCTCGAAACACCAGACCAAGGCGACATTGAGGGCTCCCTCATCCCGGAATGTAGAGACGATCTTGCGGAATGCCTCCGGAAACAAATTCGGATCGTAGTTATTCCACGGGCCGTTGAACTCGAACCCCGGCCTCACGAACACGGGCCTATCCAGACGACGCAGGTAACGTGCGAGAGCAACCAATGCGGAGTCAAACCTCCCTTCCAATACGGAGTGATCCAGAGCAGCGACCCTCGCATCGTTGAACTCCACCCAGTCCAAGCCAATTTGAGGGATAGCGCCTGGGTATCTCTCAAGGTAGTGCTCTATCCTCAGCGGCCCCGCACTCACACCAAGGGCGTAATAGACCATGAATATCGCGGGAGTATAGGGCTCCACGGCTTGCGCGTAGCTGTCAAAACCGGCTTCGCTGTCGCCGGCTCCATGGATGACCTTCCCATCGGGGGGCTCAAATTTAGCGCCGAAGTACGCCCAGCTAGAAGCATTTGCCCCGACCAGCAGCGCCATCAAAGCTACCGTCGGAAGCGCTTTGCTACCCGGTCTCAAAAGGAAAGTGCTGGGGCGTGGTCTCACTTCTGTCTCAGACTGACCGAAATACGCAGCCGGTGCCCGACCGTCTTGGCAGCACCCCTCGCCACGCGGAACTTGGTGTTTCCTTAGCATACCAGGGGTTCCCTCCCGGTATACCGTTGGTCGGTGTGGACCGTTCGGCACCCTAAGCTATCTTACCAAGGCTACCACATAATATCTCTTACCGCGAGACTTTGCAAGGATAAACATAAATTTTCCCCTCTTGACGAGGTCTTGATTTTGATGTACATATCTTGGAAGGAATCACAAGTTGTCGTTTCTCCGAAGGGAGGATGCGGAGATGAAAGCCAAAGAGGTGTTTACATCTGCAGTGACGGTGCTGGCCATTTCAATTGCAGCATTCGTAACAGCGGGGCTCAGGGAGGATCTGAAAGCTGCGACTGCTATCAGCCCCCGCGGGGCCGAAGCGACGGCAGCCGCAATCTCCGCATGTGTGGAAATTGCCCGCAAGTATGCAGATGTGCCGGAGGCCGTGGCGTGGGCCAATAGGCGAATAGGCTTCCTGTACAAGAAGATGGGAAGGCACTCGGAAGCTGCAGATGCACTCGAGCGTTCCGTTGCTGCCGACCCGCGGCAAGGATTCGCCTGGAAGGATCTCGCTAGGGCCCATGCGGCGATGGGTAACCTCGATAAAGCAGTTGCGGCGTGCCGTGAGGGCGCAAGATGCTGTCCAGATGGCCTCATAACGGAGAAGTCGGAACTCGTGGAAAAGGAGGTCTTGACGAAAGGCCACGTTGAATGCCAGAAGTGGTTGATCGAGTTGCTGCTTAAGGAGGGCAGAAAGGAGGAAGCCCTCTCCGAGGCAAAGCGCCTCTTGGCCATGAGCAGCCAGGCCGACTGGTTCTCGGTAGCGCGTGACAAGATGAGGGAGGTGCTTCTTGCCGTTGATGGGAATGACAAGAGGGCACGGCAGCTCGAAAGGTTCATGAGCTACGGCCGCGCCGGCCCCGATGGGAGACCGGGCACTCCCGACGACATTGCCAATCCGCTTTCCGCAATACCCGTCGCGGAACCTGAGAGGAAAGAGGGGTACCTCGCATCGGTCTTGACCAAGCAGCCGCTGGATATGCCAGGGCACCGGTCGAGGGGGTACGCGTACCTGATCTATGACGATTATGCCGAAGCAACCGAGGAACTCCTGGCGGCGCACGAAGCGGCAGTGAAGGCCGAAAGGAAGAACTGGATTGTCTGGCCCCTGCAGGATCTTGTCCACGCAGCCCGGCTTCAACAGGGGGGTGACCCCTTCCTTGAGAACCTCGCCGAAAGCCTGAGCTGGCCCCAGAACGGCGTCCAGAAGGAGCAGTCGACAGCAACTCGGCTCTTGAACGAAGGGAAGTATGAACAAGCACTCGCCATCTGGAAACGAGTCATTCGAGATTGCCCCAAGAACCCGCCCTTCGGGAAGGCGAATCAAGTCATGGTTGATGCTGCACGCTCCATCCTGGACGCTTGGGCACCTCACGTGTCTGACGCCGAAAGGCTCAAAACCTGGCTGGACCTGATTGTCCCTGCGCCGGATGACGACCCAGGCCTGATTTCTCCCCTGGTTAAAATGGCCCAGTCCGTCAGGCAGAATCCAACGGTCACACTTTCGGCAATCCTGACCGCGCTCAAGAACAGCGGAGAGTACGAAGATGCTAAGCTGCTCTGCCTAAGGGTCATTGATCGGCATCGTGAGAAGGAAGTTGCTTTGCGGGCTCTCGGGATGCTGTCCCCTTCGGCTTCGCTGTACCAGGATATCGAAACGAGACATAGGGGCAAGCCTGTGGGGCTTGAGGCGGCGCGGCAGCTTGTCGTGTTTTACTCCGAGCGCGGGGAAGCTGAGAGGGCCGTTGCCGCTGCCCGGCTGCTATTTGACAATTACGGCAGGCAAGCCGCTGGACGGAAGGCGATCGAGGCATTCGCCAGATCCTCCCAGGCCCTCGGGAAGCTTTCCGAGGCACAGGGGGCTTACGGCGATCTCTTCAAGGCAGCACTCTATAGCCCCACCGAACTGGCAGACGCGCTTTCGGCTGTCGCCGAAGCGTGGGCTTCGAAGGGCGACGCGGCCCGGGCCGCGATACTCCTCGAGGAAGTATCTGATCTGCCATTGGAGGATAGCTCGAAGGCCGTTGCATCCCTGAAGCGGGTGGCGGAGCTGCGTAATCAGAGCGGGGACGTCAAGGGCGCTGTCGCAGCGGCGAGGAAGGCTGCTTTGCTGAGCATGAACATCCCTCCCTTGGCGCTCGCTACGGGGAAGGAGCCGGGGGAGACGGAACTCAAGTTCTGGAATGAGGTGCTCTCGCTCTCCTCCTCCAGGGAGCAGCTTTCCGGATTGCTTGAGGCGTTTTCGAGCGAGCATCCAGGAGCCGAGGAAACCGCATATGCTCAGTATATTCTGGCTGTGCTCTTGCGACGGGAGGGGGAGCTGGATCGCTCACTGGCCGCCGCTCGAAAAGCGTTGGACCTCGTGCCTGGGGACCCGTCGCTGGCCAAACTGCTTGAGGAACTTACTACAGAGCAAGAGAAGGAGGCGAGAGGCCGGGAGCGATTGGCGGAACTGGAAAGCCACCTATCGGGAGCAAGCGGTCAAGAAAGGTTGGATGCAGCAAGGAAGCTTGCGGCAGCATATGTAGGGGACGGGGCTCCTGGAAAGGCTGTGTCCGTGCTTGTTTCCGCTGCGAGAATGGAGCCGGAAGCCCCTGGAGCGGCGGAGCTCTATCTGGAAGCAGCTGAGCTGGCCACCAAAGGCGGGGACGAGGGAACGGGGCGCGGCTGTTACGGAGAGGCAGTGGTGCTCTATCCGGACACCCCTCAGGCTGAGACGGCCTGGCGCGCTCTTGGCGAACCGGCAGCGGAGGCGGTGCCGCGGCTCGCCCCCGAGGAAAAGCAACTAGAGCTGCTGGCGGGAACGCTCAAGGAGTTGGAAACACTTTGCGCCAGCCGCAGGTACGCTGACGCCGCGGAATTAGCTATGCCGCTTTACCGGAAGCTGGCAATTCGCAAGGCTGGCCCTGCGATCGGGGCTTTTGGGGCGAGGCTTTACCTGGTGGGTTGGGCAGCTAACATGGCGTGTGAGGCGCTTCAGGGCGTCGGGGCAGCTTCACCTCCAGCCGCTCGAAGGGAGGAGGCCGGTAAAGTTGACCCATTCGCGCTGTACGGATACGTCTCCAGGCGCGTAGGCCAGAGCGCGGAGTTGGGACCGGAGTTTTCGTCGGATGAGAGGTTGCTCTTAGGGTTCCTTCAGAGCGCATGGACCGCAAATAGAGATGCGGAGATCATGAACCGGTACAAGGACATACTAGCCTCCCAGGAGACGCGAGGTCATCTGGAAGAGGCTGGCAGAGTGGTGTATGCATACGGGGCATCAGCGCATCCGGGGGAACACATCGAGGCTATATTGACATTTCTTCCAGAAGGCATTCAACCGGCGATATTCCTGGCGGCGATGGGGGATTTCTGTGCGGGACTGTGCGATAACAGAAGGGCCGCGGAGCTCTATGAGCTCGCGGCGGCAAAGGCTGCAACCGATGAGCAGAGGATACAACTGATGGCGAAGCAGGCAGAGACGGCGAGGACGGCGAGGGAGTTCTCGAAGGCCGTGGAGTTGTGTCGCCAAATCGTTGAGCGCTATCCCGGCTGCGAGACGGCCGCAAGGGCGCAGGAGACCGTTATCGCCATATTGGCTGACGATTGGAAATCCTACCAGTCTGCAGCGACCGAGTGCGAGAAGCTTGTGAGTCTATTCCCCGGCTCAAAGGCGGCGGAACGCGCCGCATACCTCGCGGGCGAGTACTACTATAGGGACAAGAGCTACGACCAGGCGATAAGCCAGCTCCAGGGATTCCTGAAGGCGCATCCCCCAAGCCCCTGGGCTGAGGCAGCCGAAATGGTTGTCGGCCTTGCCCAGACGGCCAAGGGCGAGACAGAGGCAGCCGTCGAGACGTTCCGCCGTGTTGTCGAGCGTTATCCTACCAGCGACTCGGCCAGCAAAGCCCAATACCTCATCGGCTACTCTTATTTGTCGACACAGCGATACGACGAGGCAGCAAGAGAGTTCCAGAAGGTCGCGCACAACTACCCCCACAGTGCATACGCAGCGAAAGCCAAGGAGCTGCTTAGCAAACTAAAGCCAACTGCCAAGGGCGAAGACTAGCTGTGAGGAAGATCACTCGACGCGAAGCGCTGGCGCAACTGGCGTCCGTGCCCGCCGGTTTATGGCTCGCTGGCAGTGGGGGAGGCGCCGACCAAACCAGGCAGCCCGCGCAGCGAGGATGTCGTGACGTCGTCGCCGAGCCGCGCGCCGTGGTGCTCGTCTCCATAGACAGCCTAAGGGCAGACCACGCTGGCTGCTATGGATACGGTCGGGAGACGACGCCTAACCTTGATGTCCTGTCCGGTCTAGGGACGCGTTTTGCTCAGGCGATAGCGCCGTCGTCATGGACCATTCCTTCGCATATGTCTGTCTTCACTTCGCTCTACCCGTCGACCCACGGCGTGGTAGACGTGATGGCTGCGCTTCCACCGGCATGTGTAACGCTCGCGCAGGCGCTCCGGGAAGCGGGGTACATCACTGCCGCTTTCGTCAGCAGTAAGGAGATGTTGGGGGCGCAGTACGGATTTGACCGTGGATTCGACCTCTACGACGACTACACGATACCGCTGTTCTTCGAAGTCGAGGGGCTGCATCCCCACGATGGGGTCACGTCGGAAAAAGTGAACGAGGTCGTCATGAACTGGCTCACCCTTCACCGCCGCGAGAGGTTCTTCTTATTCGCCCATTACTGGGACGTTCACTACAACTATATGCCCCCGCCGGGTTATGCGCGAATGTTCGAGGACGCCGGATATCGCGGCTCCTTATCACGAAAGGCACCGGTAATTGCAATCCGAAAGGAAATGAGCGAAGCCGACCTGCTTCAAGCAAAGGCCTTGTATGATGGTGAGATCCGCTATGTGGACGAACACATAGGACAGCTGGTACGGCACCTCCAGGCCTTGGGCGTCTGGGAAGATACCCTCTTCGTAGTTTTCTCAGACCACGGGGATGAATTCCTGGAGCACGGCGGCTCAGCCCATGGGCACACCCTCTATGATGAACTTTTGAAGGTGCCTCTGGTCTTCACTGGTCCGGACGTTCCGGAAGCCCAAACAGTGACGGCTCAGATCAGCCTCACGGACATATGCCCGACAGTACTGGAGCTCTGCGGCATCGACGGCTCGTGGCCTATGCAGGGCCGGAGCCTCGCGGGCTTGGTCCGGCAGGGCTCTCCTACGCATTCGATGGCCTTTTCCGAAACTCAACTCGACGGTCCGCTGCTGAGATGTGCCCGCAATGAGAACGCGAAGTACATCGCCAAGCAAGACGGATCGTTCGAAGCTTACGATCTGGCAAACGATCCGAAGGAGCAAAGCAGCCTGAAGACTTCGGATGGGCCAGAGACTGTGCGCCTGGAGCAGGGGCTTCTGGCGTTTGTCAAGGAATGCCGCGAGTTGAGGAGACGGGGCGGGCTGGAGCAGCCAAAACCAGCGATGACGCCCGAGATGCTGGAGAGGCTCAAGGCGTTGGGCTACGTGAGATAGGCCAGCGCTGGATGTCCAATGATTCCAGGGCCTTGTGACGCGCAAGTGAGCCTTGTCGATGTTTATCCGACAGTGCTCGAGCTGGCAGGAATCGAATGTGATTCTCCGATTGAGGGAAGGTGCCTTGTGCCGGCCGTGAGAGGAAAGGCGTTCGAAATCGTGCCGGTGTTTAGCGAGACCCGGCTTCGGGACCCTTTCCGGCGGTGTGTCCGGACACCGGCGCAGAAGGTTATAGTGAGCAGCGATGGTTCGCGCGAACTGTACGATCTTCGTCGCGATCCGGGAGAACTGGTAAACCGTGCTTCCTCTGACCAAGCAGTACTGAGCGAGCTTGAGGGAGGGCTTTCGACATTTGCATCACAGTGCCGCGAGATAAGACAGGCAGTGGTGACTCCTGAGACAGAATCCAAACGTCCTCTCGATCGCGAGACGTTTGAGCGGCTGAGGGCACTTGGATATCTGAAATAGCTGCCGACGCTCGTGACTTTCTGGCTTCCCCCCCCAATGTGGCAGGTTCTCCAGACGGCGAAGGCTCCAGAGGGATGTAACATCAGCGGGCCCGCTTTGGAGCGTCCGGTCACAGTTTTTACCATCGCAGAGCCAGCCAGGAGACCGAGGACAATCGCGTCCAGGAGTAGCTCCTGCCCGGGAGGAAAGGTTAGAGATACAAAACTAGTGCCGTCAGCTAAACGGCCGTTTTTGGGAGTTCTGAAGAGCCTAGCCGGTCAAACGGGGAAAGGGGGAAGTCATCATGTCGGGTAGGAAGCCGATGGTAATTGCCGGTTTGGTGACGCTGTGTGTTGCCGCAAGTTTGCCGCTCCACGCGGTTGATACCATGAGGCCTTTCGAGATCGTCAGGGCATTGCCGGTAAGCGAGCCCACATGAGCCGCGAAGGCGGGGGATCTTTATCTAGTGGCGCCGCAGGGCTCATTGCTGGCTTTGAGGAGAACCGGGCCGGCGGAGACGGATTACAGACTGGTTTCCACCGCGTATCCTGGGCACGGCTCGAACATCCGGGACTTGCAAATCGAAGGTGGCCTCGTTTACCTCGGTGCCGGCAACCAGGGGCTGGTTGCCTAGAAGCCATTTCATAAGCACCTACAGACGAGGATGAGGCAAGCGATTTGGACAAATGCCTGAAAGATTTGATGACTTCGGTCCCAGCGCACGACCAGTCGACGGAAGTTACCGAGCCATCGAATGGAACGTTCGATTTTCCATCGCTTTCGGTAACGGCGCAGGGAGCGGCCGTCCTGGCGTTTGGGTTTGCTCCGGTTGCTTCGATGGGCCGTGATCTGCTCTATGCCACGGCCGGCCAGCCGGTCGCGGAAGGGGTCGCTGTCGTAGGCTCGGTCCAGGATGAGCCGCTTGGGTTTGATGGGCTGCAGACGACCGTCCTTCCGGCAAACGCAGACATCGCTCAACGTCTCTTCCGCGAGCGTGACCTCCGCCGGACTGGCAGAGTGAACGGACACTACGAAAGGAATACCCTGGCCGTCTGCCAATACCATAACCTTTGTGCCTTTCCCACGTTTCGTCTTTCCCACGCACGGCCCCCCTTTTTCGCCGGGATGAACGTTGCCTCCAGAAAGGCCTCACTCCAGTCCAGTTGTCCGCGCTCGTCGAGTTCCCCCAAGAAGGCGCGCCAGACCTTCAGCCACACCCCTTGCTCTGTCCACATCTTCAGTCGTCGCCAGCATGTGCTGGGGCTGGGATATCGCCCGGGGAGGTCCTGCCACCGGGCTCCGGTGCGCAGAATCCACAGGATGCCCTCCAGGCATTCCCGGTTGCTTCGCCAAGGACGCCCCCGACTCCTCAGTTCCGGCAGGTGCGGCTTGATGTTCTCCCATTGCTTCTCCGTCAAATATGTCCACCGGCTCATAGGCTTCACCCCCTATGAGCCTATATCGGTAAATCCCCTCACCACGGACTTATGAAATGGCTTCTAGTCTTGCGTGCCCGCCGCCACAGGAGGTGAGCCGGAGCCTAGATGTCCAGGCGATGCAGACTACTTCGCCGTGCCATAGCCTGCTAAAAGGCATGTCCGGGGTTACCCGCATGCTTAGGTAGGCGACTCGTTCAGCGCCCCCTACCCAGTACCACGGCGGCGGTAACGTCCTCGGCGTCCTATTTGCCTTGCCCTGCCGCAACGGTAGACTATGATAATGTGCGAGGAATAACGAGCCAGGAGCGCATGTCTTTGGGGACCTCAAGGCTCAGGGTCGTGGTTGTTTCACAGCCTACCTACGGAGGTGTTGCTACACATCTGTGCCAGTTGGCGCGCCTGCTGGACCGGGACCGATTCGAGCTAAGCCTAATTTGCCCGACCAAGAAGAGCGACGCATTCGTCGAAGACATGCTGCGCGAGCGAGCGCCAGCGCAGCTAGCAGTATATAGGATTCCCTTCAGCCGAGCGCCCAACCCCTTGCTGGACACAGCATCAATTCAAATCCTGGTGTCGATCTTGCGGGAAGGGGGTTTCGATATTGTGCACTGCCACAGTTCCAAGGCCGGACTGGCAGGGAGGCTTGCGGGGAGGCTGGCGAGAGTCGCCGCAATCGTTTACACGCCCAACTGTTTCTCTTTCCAGATAGAGAGTCCTGCTCGGCATCTTTTCTGGTGCGTGGAACGGGCCTTGGTTCCTTTTGCGGACAAGATTATCGTCGTGTCCCGGGCCGAAGAACACGTTGCCAGGGCGCAGCTCGGTTACGGCGAGGGCAGCGTTTTGTATATCCCCAACGCTGTCGACTTCAGCACGATGCCCAAGGCAGATCGTCCTGGAGCTCGGCGGTACTTCGGTCTTCAGTTCGGTTCACAAGTCGTCGGGATGGCTGGACGCCTGTCAAGGCAAAAGGACCCTATGACTTTCGTTTATGGAGCTGAGCGAGTTGCGAAGGAGGTGCCGAGTGCCCATTTCCTAGTCGCAGGAAGCGGCCCGCTTGCGCGAGAAATGACAACACTTGCCCGACAACTCCGCCTGGCTGACCGTGTCACCTTGGTGGGCGATCAGCGCGACATGTGGCGCTTTTACGCAGCTCTAGACGTTTTCGTCCTGCCGTCGCGATGGGAAGCCATGCCCTACGCCTTGCTTGAGGCCATGGCCGCCCGAGTGCCGACGGTTGTTAGCGATTTTCTAGGGGGGGAAGAGCTTGTTACGCACGGGGAGTCCGGGATGGTCTTCCCGCGGGGTGATAGCTGCGCCATGCCAGAATCCATTCTGCGCCTCCTCAGGGAAAAGGCATTCTCCCACTGCATCGCACATAGGGCTTGGGAATGGGTATCGCGCAAGCATGATGCGCTGAGGCAAGTCGAGCGACTCCAGATTGTCTACGAGCAATGTCTTCGTGAGAAACGTCACTAGCGGCTGACCGCACGGGTCGTGCGCTAGGGTCTCGTGCTGCTGCATGTTTCGCTGCTACGAAAGAACTGTAATCTTGTGGGGACGCAGCTCCGGCAAGGATGCCGGAACGGACCCGGCCGAGAGTTGGCGGAAATCAAAGCTGGCGAGGGGTGTTTCGACTGCGTGACCTAGTGGTCAATAGTGGCGTTGGGTCTCCGGCAGTCACTCGAGCGGCGTTGAGCGTGCTCTTCGACGGCAACCTGGGGAAGGGCATGCCCGGGAACGATGCGCGGCACGCTGCAGCTCGCGCACTGTCCGGGCCCTTTGCCGCACAGGCGGAAAGGCCCGTCATATAACCAAATGGCCGCGACGCAAACAGACGGAGTGTTGCGAGGGAGGACAAGCGGGCCTTTGTCAGATACTTGCATCGTAGACCATGGGCCGCGTAGAGCCAGGCCGTTGACAGTAGGGGGCTCACCGGTTATTCTCTCATCGGCCGAGGCAAAAAAATGAGGGATTAATGAGGGATTGATCAAGAGCGCTCTTGACGAGCAGCAAATGGTGTAGCCGAATTATAGAAAACAAGGGTTAGAAGCTGGTGTATTAGGTACGGGGTGATCCGCCGATGCAGAGGATTTGGCCTTTTATCGGTGGTGTCCGGTCGGCGGCGTCTTTCGGCAGTGGATGACTTGCCTTGGGAAGGAGATGATGCCAAGAGAAAGTTAGTGCGTTTCGTGTCGGCCTTAGTAAGGCTGGTCAGTTAGTATGCATGGCTGAAGCTGAGGTGCTAGCTAGAGGGGGTGACCTGCGCCCCAGAAACTGATCCAGTTTGTATGTTAGTATCTGGGTTGGTTTTTGAAGCGAAAGGAGGCCATTTAGATGGGCAGGAAGAGGCATACGGCAGAGGAGATAATCGGCAAGCTGCGTGAAGCATGTGTGTGTCGTAGCGGGTGAAGAGCTCCTTCAACTCCCGCTTCGCAGAACAGGACCGCCAGTCTGCGGGAAAGCTTTGCAGGGCTCCAGCGCACGCCCTTCGGTGAAGCAAATACCCCTTGAGAGTCTTGACCGGCGTTCACATGCCGAGAATGAGTGTGCGAGGGTCGAGAGACAGGCGCAAGAAGGGACTGGCCGCTACAAGCGACTTCCAGGCGGCGATGTTGGCTGCACCGCCCTCCCCCCGGAGGCGTTCGCCGAAAACCCCCGAAGCTGTATTGCACTAGGCGTTGCCGAAAATCCATGTTTTCGGTAATGACCTGAGTGCGTGCCGAGGGTTCTCTCCGCGCGTCGTCTAGCCGTCAATCTTGCAGCGCGACCTCAGGCAGTGCAATAGGGACTTGATTTGAGCAGCGAGAGTTGCTGAGCGGGACTTTCCCGAAGTCATTCGCCGCGGCAACGGCCACTAACGGGCACTAAGCGGATTGTGGTTGCCGAGGACCTGGGGCGGCGGATAGACTATCGTGCACGGGCGAGCCAAATGGGTGAGCTTCGTTGCCAAGCTCTGGCAGCGAGACGACCTCTGCGGACGGGCCTGGTTTCGGCAAGGGCTTTATAGGTGAAAGCCATGGCATCGCATTTTCGTACCGGCGTCTGCGCTTTCCTGCTCTTACTAGCGTCGTGCGCAATGTCCGCTGAGCGGCTTGGGCCGCCTCGTATACTCGACGGCGACTGGCCGCGTACTTTGTTCTTTCGTATCAGCGAGGGCGTTGCCGCCAACCGCGGATACTCCCACGAAGTTTACAACGGCGTCTTCTCTCGACTTGACGGCATCATCGGGAAAGCGCTCGACGAAGAAATACCTGGGCGATCAACCACCAACATCGACTACTTCCGGGAATTCAAGTTGGCACATCCCTCCCAAATGGTCCTGCTTCACTTCAACGGCGACGCCCGTGATCCGCGCTTTCAGACCGACGATTACTTCGCCGGCCACTGGATTTATTACAGCGGATGCAAAATCACCAAAGACATCACGGCCTCCCAGACCGTTATACCTGTCGAGGACGCGTCTCTGTTCAGGACACATGTGGGTCGATACGGTGACAGGAATGAAGACATTGGGCTTTGCGAACTCGACCCGGGCGGTCGGCCGAATTGGCATAAGGCCGAACAGGTGAAACTCCTCTCGGTCGACACGTCTGCGAACACGATCAGCGTCGAGCGCGGCGCGTTCGGCACAGCAGCCCGACCGTTTCGCGCCAACGCATCCTATGCTGCTTCGCACGCTTATGAAGGTCCGTGGGGGGCGGATAACAACTTATTATGGTGCTACAATTTCGCCCGCGGCGCGCCAACCGATGCCCGAGGACTTTCCGGCGGCGACATCTTGGTCCAAGAGTTCGTCAACTGGTTCGCTCCCCAAGGTGAACTGTCTTACGTCGACGGCGTAGAGTTCGACGTCATGTACTTTTACAGATGGGGAGAGTATGATCCCAGCCGCGGCAGGCGCGGCCCTGACGTGGATGCGGACGGCCACGCCGACTGGGGTTTCGTCGACGGCACAAATGTATACGGCATCGGCGTCATTGACTTCTGCCGGAAACTGCGTAAGGCGCTGGGGCCCGAGAGGCTCATTCTGGCCGATGGCCATACGCCCGGTCATCAACGCGCCTTCGGATTTCTGAACGGCGTCGAGAGTGAAGGCTGGCCGAGCTTGCGGGACATCGAGGTCGAAGACTGGCCGGGGGGCATCAACCGGCACCTGTTCTGGAACACAAACTGCCATCCACCTGCCTTCAGCTACTTCAATCACAAGTACAGCAACTCCTCTGACAAGCAACTCGTCTCCGCCTTCAACATCACCCGAATCGTCGCCGCCGCTGCGCTTCTGACGGACGCTGCCTTCACCAACTCGATGATGCCAATTGCCGAAAGGGATGAGCGCGGCGTGGGCATCTGGGACGAGATGCGGAAGGGGGCAGAACGCAAACCCAGGTGGCTGGGACGCCCGCTAGGTCCTACCCAGTTATGGGCGAAAGAGCTTCCCGACTTGCTCAATGGCGAAGGCTCGGATATCGGTACCCCGCTTCTATCCAGGTTCCGATCAGAAACCGCGACCACCGCGGTACAGAACCAGCGGCTTAAGATCCAGGGTGTCTCTCCCCACGTCAGAAAGCTGCACTTCAGGCTCCAGGACATCCCTTGCGGCGGGCCCGATCTTTCGGTTTATGTTACGCTAGCGTGCGAGCCGTGGACCTCGTACCCAGCCGGCATGCCCCGCCTGCTGCGGGGCGGCGTCGCTCCTCCGAAGACCTATCTCATCTCTCGCGATCTCCCTAACACCGGAATTTGCCTGCGTGGCGGCCAGCCCCAGCCCATGGACCCTGAAGCCTCGGCTCTTTTCACGTATTACCCGACAGCCCATATCAATTCTGTTGGGAAAGAGGCCTACTTCACCCATCCTCTCTACAGCCATGGCTCGCAAGGCTACATATTCTGGGATCGCACGCTGGTGATCCCTCCCGACAGCAGAATTCGATTTTTCACCGGTATCAGCGACCGCGCCGTTAACAGCGACGGCGTGACCTTCATCGTGCAGATTGCCGAGAGTGGCGGAGCCTTTGAGAAAGTCTTCCGCCATAATCAAACCCAACTCGACTGGGTGGAGCGCAACATCGATCTCAGCGCCTACGGCGGCAAGGAATGCACGTTGCGTTTCATTGCCGATCCCGGAAGCAGTGACAACTCGGTGCAGGACTGGGCTTATTGGGCTGAACCCCACATCGTTCCGAATTCGGGAGACTACGCCTTCACCCAGCCGATTTCCTTTATGACGTTCGTAAATGGCCAGGAGTTCGAATCGGTCTTCTACTTTAACGACGTGCGGACAGACAGCGTGGATCTCGAATTCGAGATCGAGGGCCACGAGCCTTTGTACCTGTCCCGAATCACGGCCCATGCGGGCCCCGATGTGCGCTACCGGGAATACGACTACGGCCTCGTCATGGCCAACCCTTCCCGCTCGCCGTTCGAGTTCAACCTGTCCGCCAGGTTCCGGAGCAGCAGATTCCGGTTCCTAAAGGCTTCTTCCAAGCAGGATAGGATGGTGAACACAGGGTCGTCGACGGGGGACCGAGTAATTGTTGGTGCCAAAGACGGAATCTTCCTGGTCAAAGACCTGTTGCCAAGCTCGAAGCGGCTTGGGGCCGGCGAGTAGCCCCCACCGGAGGATGGATGTCGCCTGCGACTTCAAGCACAGCAACAAGGACCGCAGTGAGCCAATTGTGGCCCAGACTAAGTCGAGCAACTTAGCGAGGGGTGATATCTCATAGTCTGGGAGGGCATTGGGGCTGAACCAAGGGCTACTGCTGTCTCGACGATTTGGTGTCCAACAGGTACTTCTTCAGGAAGGCCGCTTCAGCTTTATCGGCTGAAGAATCAGATTTCCCTTCTGGACCGATACCGATGATAGCCAGTTCCGCCTTGCCCCCGGCGCCGCTGAGCGTTTCATAGCCGTGTTCCGCGAAAGCCGGATGGTGCATATAGTAGTTAATCAGACGCTCGGGAGGCGGCAACGGGTCGCGCCGAAAGGAGATGAACAGGGTCGGCGGGTCGTCCTTTGACATATACGTGACGGGGGAAAACGTCACTGTCCAGGCGCGGGCGGCCTCTGGATCATCGTAGGCAGGTCCAAACAACGTTTTCATTTTGCTCAGCATGCGCGGACGCAGCTCCGGAGCCACGGAATCCAGAAACTCGAAACTAAGATCCGTCGGGCCGCCGCGGCTCACGACGGCCGCCACACTGGGAGAATGCTCTTGATAGGCCACCATCATAGCCAAATGTGCCCCGGAGGAGGTTCCCGTCATTGCAATTCGATCTGGGTCGATATTCCATTTGGGCGCGTTTTTCTTCACGTAGCGCAGGCCGGCCGTTACGTCATTCACTTGCGCTGGATGCGCGTTCTTCCAGCCGGTTTGATGTGTCATGACTACATAACTCATATCGAGGTCGACGTAAAGATCAGGCGTGGCTCTCCTTGAATTCAGTGGCGCGGAATGCCAACCGCCGCTGAAGACATAGATCATCGCGGGGCGGGGCGGGCCTTCGGGGTAGAAATTAACCTGCAGGGTCTGCGCGGGATGTTCATCGGCGTATTGGAGAGGGCCGTCGATCTCATACGGGACCGACTCGGGCTTCGCGGACTCAGGCAGTTCGGCGGGCCCTCTCTGCGCAAGAAGAAGCGCCAGCAGAATGATCGCCAACGGGTTGATCATCGTTTCAATCCTCCCTCACACTACTATTATGGCCTTTTTCCTTTTCCCCCGCATCAACGGTACGCGGATGTTCGATCCACCCCGTGAGACTGCCCCTCGGCCGTTCAGTTGTGCACCTACTTCTTCCGGCGATCTGGCCAGATTTTTCCTTGTTCCAACATCGACAGGAAAGGCGAATCGTCTATGTCTAGTGGCAAACTGATGACATGCGTTCAGTCTTTCTACCAGATCCTATCTCATGATTCCATAGCGCCGGACTTACTCCCGGGACTTCAAGCACAGCAGCAGGGAAGGTCGGGCAGGAGTCAAATCCCGCTTGGGATGTATGGGTTTGCTCTGGGGAATCACCGACGTAAGTCCAACCAGAACAGCACAGAGTTCCCGGGAGCCACACGTGGGGAAGACGCCAAACGCCTTTACCTACCTCGCCCCCTGGACACTTTGAGCTTCTGCTTCGGGAGCTCGACTATCGGTCTTGGCAGCGTCGCATGAGCTACGTTGTTGAACGAGGTGATCTCGTCCTCAATGCTGTCCGCGGCATCCAGCACGACGTAGATATCCGTCGGAGGTCCCTGGATCTTGAAGCTCACGCTGAGAGTCTGCGTGCGCGGCTCGAGGTCGATAGGTGCCTCAAGCTCCGCTATCACCTGGGAGCCGATCTTCCTGCCACCAGATTCCGGATCGCCCTGGTAGAAGTCGACCGTCAGGTTGTTGAGGGGTTTTGAGCCGACGTTGTGAATCGTCGCGATCACGATGCCGCGCTCCGCGTCGTAATCGATGTCCTCGGCGCAGACGGCGGGATCGGGATAGAGGCCGACAGGCCGGCCGCGCTGGAGCTGATCGATTTCAATCACGTAGTTGACTCGGGGCTCGACCACCATCGGTATGGACTGTCCCCGCTGCTGGAAGACGAACTCGCGTTCCTCCACTGCGCGGTCGATGGTCTCGTTGTCGTCTTCGTCAACGCCGTATCGCAGCTTGTAAGTGGCGCCAGGTTCGAACTCCCAGGGAACCAGGCCGATTTCGCGAGTGTCAGACGCCATGCTGTAGTAGAGGATCTTGGCTCCCTGAGTATCGGAGCCGAGAACCGCGGCTGCGAAGTCCTTGGTTGTGTTCTCGTACGTGAAACCCGCACGCAGGAGCGGGCCGCCTAGGCTGCCTCCGGTGTAGGTGAAGAAGGGAGCGACGATGCCTACAAAGCCGACGCGGTCCGTCGGGCCCGCCTCGCTGGTCGAAATCGGCCATGCCTTTCGCATATGTTCCATGCAGAGACGTCCACGCTCGATGACGTACTCCTTGGTGCGGGTCATCTCCAGAGCGGCCTGGCGTCCGCGGATTTTCCGCTGTGCATCGAGCCAGCGGTCACTGTTCTGGATTCGAGCGGCGACCCAGAGGTCGCTACCCGGCTCGGCTTTAGCGCCGGGACTGTTTGGGTCCCATTTCGGCTTTCCGGGTCCCTCAAGAGACGGGTCGGGCTTGTAGCCATGCTTGGCGGCGAGCTCGTACTCGAGTCGTAGGGGCTCGAAGTACTTCGGGTCGCGGGTCTGGTCGTATGCGGCGTTCAGAAGTGTGATGAGGTAGCCTTTGTATCCCTGGCCGGAGTTCGTTTTCTCGCTCCACCAGTCGTAGTTGACGGTCCCGGGCGGGTGAGTGGAAGTCCACCAGTTCGGAGAATTTACGCCGCCGCTGATGCCTTCGGGCCAGGAGACTTCGGCTGGGATTACTCCCCTGGGCTTGCTGCGTTCGGTGGACATGGCGTCGGCGACCCAGGCGTCGGCGAGTTCGGTGTAGAGTTTCAGGATGGAGGGGTTGCTGTTGTAGGCCAGCACGGATGTGGCCGGGCTGACTGCGCGGTAGTTTATGTAAGAATCGTTAGCTCGATCGCCCGTTCCCACCTCGGTTGCGCTGAGAAAGTTGGATTTGAAGTGTCGGCGGCCCTTGTCATTCATGCCTGTCCATAGGTCGCGTATCAGCTTGCCGGTCTTCATGCTGCGCTCGATCCAAATGGGGTTGCCGTAGTCGATCTGCATCATCATGCCCAGCGTGTTACCGGTACTCTCAGCAGTGTGCTCGGCGTCGCCCAAACCAGCGCTGTATCCTCTTTCAGGATCGACTTCGGAGTGGTTCCAGACCGTGTCCACGAGTTTGTCCGCAGCCTGGATGCAGACGGGCGAAGCGTCGCGGCTGATGTAACCGTAGTAGCCGAACAGACCGACCATCTCCACGTCATCGGTGGACCCGCCCCCGATAAGACCGTCCGGCTCCTGGCGGTAGGTGACCCACCATTCGGCAAGGTCGACTAGGTTTGCATAGGCGGGATAGATAGCGCGGACCCATTCGGGAGCATCGCCAGCGATCACTACATAATCCTTCATGACCCAGTCGAAGTAGTCGCTGCCGTCTCCGTGATTCTCCCACTCCTGGTGGAGGTGATATCGGACGAAGCGGCTGTCTGGGAACTTCTTCTCAAGCGCCTTGAAGATCTCTGCCTCAGTCGCGATGGTGGGGAAATACGGCTTCAACATCCGCGCGGCGCGCGTGAGGTGAAGCTGTGATTTGTAGTAGAGAGGTGAGCCCTCGCCGATGAGCAGCCAGAGGTTTATGGCTTTGTTGTTCTCGATGAAGTGGTTCTTTCCCCTCTCGCCGCGGGTGAAATGGGTGTTCCATGCCTTCAGGAACAATTCGGCGTCGTTGAGCGCATCGTGCAGGGACAGGTCAGCGGGATTCTCCGAAATCGCCTTGCGGAGGATGGCAACGGACTGTGGGACGAGAGTCCTTTCGGCTTCTGTCTCCAACCGTCCCGCCAGCCAGAGGCCGACCATGGCCTTAGCCACTTCGGCCGCTGGCTCGTGGACGCGTTCAAGCGCCTCGATCGAACCCGCGAAATCGCCCTGGTTATATTTCTCCACGGCTTTCTTTAAGACGGGCGAGAGGATCTGCTGGGTCAGTTCGATATGGTCGGTCCCGTTGTTCCCTGTTACGACGGGCGCTGAATATGGAGTGACTTCGATAGCCATGATGCTGTTGTGGACGAACGGGAGGCCGATGAAGACGTACGGCGGGCCCTTGACAACGGGGGTCTTGTGGTACCACCGCTCGTAGGGGTTCTCGCCGCTTGCCTGCTTTGCGAACTCTCGATCGTAATAGGTCTGGTTCTTAGACAGCGAGATCGTGATGGCACCATCCTTCGGATCGACGACCGAGCGGATCGTGCGCCACCACGGGGCCGGTGCCTGGTCAAACATGCGGGAAGTTCCGACCGCCCAGGCGGCGAGGTGTTCGGCCACGAGAACATCGTTGATTCTTAAATCAATAGAACCGATAGGCTGGGACATGTCGCCGACGGTGACGGCAACTCGCGACCTGCCACCTTCAGGAACGTCTATTCGGAAGACCAATTCGTCGGTGCTGACGACGCCGTCGGTGTTCAGAGCGTTTCGGCATTCCTCCGTGATGTATCTGAACATGCGCTCTTGTCCCCAGGAACCTCCCATGCCCGAGTAAGGGACGGCATCGGGGAAGACGATGCTCTGCGCCGAGGGCGTTTCCCAACCGTAGCCCCGGCCCTTTTCGTATTGATCGGCGGCGGTGAGCTTCAGATATCCCTCCATCACGGGTGAATCGGCAGTGCCGCAGTCAAAGCGCCAGATCGGCTCCGCCCCATAGGCGGGAAAAGAGGCGAGCAAGGCGGTGCCTACCAGAGCCGTCTGGAGCGCCAAAGCCGTGGTCAGCAATTTGCTTCTTCGCATTTGACCTTCTCCTCTCGACCCATCGTCAGTTGCCGCGGAAGCGGGAGTCAACCAAAGTCTGCAAACATGCTGGGTCCCAGCCGCGAACCTAGTCGGAATCAAAGCATTGTAATCGGCAACGAGTCTTCTAGCAACACCTGCGGACGCAATGTCTCCCGCTGTAGTCCCCGAAGACGGCATCCCGTTCAGGGGCACCCACACATCGACAGACGGTGGTCAGAGGTCGTAACTGGTCGGCCCAGGAGCTTCAAGCACAGCAACAAGGACGGGGGTGAGCAGGTACAGGTAGAGCTTCCGAAAAGTGTAGTTCTCGGAAATGACCGGTGCCTACAGGGAGCAGCATCGGTTCGGAGGTAGGGGGGATGGCGTCAGATTAAGTCCCTCGCGCCAGGCGCTCCGCCGGATGCCCCTAGGGACAGTACCCGGACCTCCGTAGGATAAACAGACGTGCAAAGGATAGGGGAGTCTACGCGTGGTGGGCTGGCTGGCAGTATGATAGGTCTCATGGCTTTTTCTCAATCCTTCTGGATCAGAAATCGGGGAGCAGAACACCATCATCTCTACACGAGAGCGGCCTGAGTTGACAGCAGCGCCTGAATGCGCGCCTGAGGCCGTGGAGCTCATCGTGCCAGCACGGTAGGATCAGCCTGAGAGAGTGGCGTGCCCGCTACACCTGCAGCGCTCGGCGACGGCTTGAGGAGTTTGGCCCAAGCTGCTACACCAGGTCGCATCTGTAACGGAAACATGGCGATAGAGTTCTCGGAAGGGACAGGGGTCACAGTGAGCGCAGGCTGCCATCGCGTTACCGTGGAGCTGGAAGGCACGGAGGGGAAGCGTTCACGGTTCGAGTTGGAAAGAGTCAACCTGAAGTGGGCCTCACCGGGGAGCTGATTAGCCTGCGCCTTCCGAGCCGCATTGCGGGCTCAAGGGATGACGACACGGGGCGTGCTGACCAACGCGGGGCCGCTTAGGCCCTCAGCCCCTCAATCGTGCCGAAGCGCTTCGATTGGGTCGAGGCCGGCGGCGCGGATGGCGGGATAAAGACCGAATATGATCCCAATTCCGACGCTGATGCCCAGCGAGAGGACAATGCTGTACGGGCTAACGACAGTAGCCATTCCGGCAACCCGGCTGATTGCCCGCGGGATCAAAATCCCAATGATGACGCCCACCAAACCACCCGAGATGGCTAAGACGACTGTCTCTACGAGAAACTGCTCGACGATCTGCCGCCGCTTAGCGCCGATGGCGCGGCGAATCCCTATCTCGCGGGTGCGTTCGGTTACGGTGGCCAGCATTATGTTCATGATGCCTATGCCCCCGACGACGAGACTGATGGCGGCGATGGAGCCGAGTACGATGTTGAAGGTGCGCTTGGTCGCCTCCGCCTGGCGCAGAAGGGCAAGGGGCACGCTGACCCGGTAGTCCGTCTTCTTGTGAAACCGCTTCAGCAGGGCTTCGATCGCAGATGCCGTCGCCTCGACTTCATCGATCGACCTGGCCTCCACGATTATCTCGTGCAGTTCCACGAGTTCCCGCGTGCTGGTGCCTGCGGTTCTCTTCGTGAAAATGTCGCCGAAACGTTCGCGCGCCACGGGTAAACCGATGTATGCATCGATCTGCTGGTCCGGCGTCTGAATCCCGCCCCCGATCCCGGTATCGCTCTTTACGATCCCTATCACTTCAAAGGAATCCCGCCCGATGCGCAGCAGCTCACCTATGCTCGCTCGCGTGGCGAGCAGCCTCCGTGCGCCGTATTCCGTGAGCACCACCACGTTCGCCTTGCTCTGAACGTTCCTCGCCGTCAACACCCTCCCCGCGATGACCTCACGCTCAACAAGCTCGAACCAGTCCTGCGTGGTGCCGACCACACGGAGCTCCAACGACCGTTCTCCCAAGCGTCCCTCCCTGCGAATCGTCTTTGCCGGCACCGTTCGCCTCACCGAGGGGATAGTCTCCGCGATCCTCTTCTCATCTTGGTACTGGAGACCGTAAACGCTCATGCGGATCCGCACGTTCGTGGCCTCCTCTTCCTCCACCGGTTTCGTGGCGCTTATCATGATGTTGTTGCTGCCAAGTTTCCGGATCGCCCCCAACGCCTCCTTGCTCGCCCCCTCCCCCACTGCGAGCATCGCTATGACGCTGCCCACACCGAACACGACCCCCAGCATGGTCAGAGAGGATCGCAGCTTGTGAAGTAGGAGGTTCTTGATGCCGAGACGGACATTCCGCACAAGTCGAAGTCGTTTCACGAGGGAGCCCCCTCCAGGCGCTCTATGATGCCGTCTCTCAGGTGGAGCCGGTGCCTGGCGTAGGCCGCGATGTGGGCTTCGTGTGTGACCATGATTATGGTCTTGCCTGATTCGTTCAGTTGGGCTATCAGGTCCATGATCTCTTTGCCGGTGGCAGTGTCGAGGTTACCAGTCGGCTCATCTGCAAGAAGTATGGACGCGTCATTGGACAGGGCGCGTGCGATTGCGACACGCTGTTGTTCGCCTCCTGAGAGTTGAGAGGGCCGATGATGTAGACGCCCTTCCAAGCCGACCATGGCCGCCAATTCCCTGGCTCGCTCGGCGCCCCGGATCGTTTCCCACCCGAGGTAGTAAAGGGGGAGCTGGATGTTCTCCTCGACCGTAAGCTGCGGGATCAGGTTGAAGCTCTGGAAGATGAAGCCAAGATGCTTGAGACGGATCTCACTCAACGCGTCGTCATCGAGCGAGCTGACGTCCTGGCCTTCGAGATAGTAACGTCCCGTGGTGGGTCGGTCCAGGCAGCCGAGCAGATTGAGGAGCGTGCTCTTTCCCGATCCGCTCGGCCCCATTACGGCCCAGAAGCTGCCTCGTCTGAATGACGTGGTGATGCCGCTGAGGGCTCTCACTTCCTGGGTGTCGATTCTGTAGACCTTGGAGAGGTCCTCTATCAAGACGGCGGTGTCTGGGGTCGAGTGTTGGTCTTTCATTGCCGTTACTGTCCAGTCCTGGATCGGTCCCCGCCCTCCGGTTGCCGTTGGCGCAATGCCTCTCGTTCTTCGGGTGACATGCTCTCGAACTTCTCGCGCATTTTCTCCCGCTCTTCCGGCGTTAGACTGCGTCTTTCTCCGCGCTGCGAGTTTTCCTCACCGCCCTCCCCTCGAGACCCAGCACGCGACTCCCGTGACGGGAAGCCAGCTCCTTGCCGGTCGCGTGGCAGCACCGCGCGGTCGTCTGCAGGCACCGGCTGTGGTCCCTCCAGGCCGGTGAGGTCCAGATCACCCGCGAGGTCGGCCGATGAAGATGCGGGCGACGTGTCCAAAGGTGGCGACAGGGATACCATCTCGCCCGGCATCAGCCCGCTCACAATTCGAACCATCGCATTGTTGTCCAGGCCGATTTCCACCGGCCGCAGCTCGAGCTTGCTCCCGCTCTTAACGTACGCCACCGTTTGGCCGCCTACCCGCACCACCGACTGGATAGGCACGTACGTCGCAGACGGATAGTGGTCGACGACGATCTCCGCAGTACAGGTCATCCCGGAGCGAAGCGACTCCGAGGCGTCCGATATGTTGATAACCGCGTCGTACACCTTCAGATCGGGATTCATGTACATGCTCTGAGGGTCCGGCAGAGGTGCAATGCTGACCACTTTTCCGGTGAAGCTCTGGTCAGGCAGCGCATCGACGGTGAGCCGAACGGGAAGGCCGGGGCGGATCTTCTGGAGGCTGGACTCGTGGACGCTCACGTTGGCGACGAAATCCGATCCGGTCGGAAGGTGGATGAGTTCCTGGCGCTCCCTCACGTTCGAGCCTTCCGCGAGGGGCTCACTGCCAAAGAAGTGCCGACCGCCGCTTTGGGCGCTGGTTGCGTGGACGACGAGGCCGTCGGCCGGGGCATAGACCTTCGCCTTCTGGATCTGGTCTTCGATTTTCTTGAGCTTACTCTTCTGCTGCTCGTACTCGGCTTCCTTGGCCCGCAGGCTTGCATCTGCCTGCAGCTCGTCGGCGGCCACCTTGCGTTTCACTCTATCCAGAGCCATTTCTGCCTGGCTCACGTCGCTTTGGAGCTCATCAACGGTTCGCTTGTAAGTGTAGTCTTGCAGAAGAGTCAGGTTGCTCTTCGCGAGTTCCAGGTCGAGCTCCGCTTTGCTCGCAGCCAGTTGGTCGGCTATCAGTTCAGACTCAGATAGGTACTTCTCATCAAACAAGACTTGAGACCATTTGAGCTCCTCTTTCGCGCGTACTAGCTCTTGCGTTGCCAGCTTGATTTTAGCTTCGAGCTCGCGCAACTGGTTGGGATACTCGCCTTCCTCGTACTTCTTCAGGTCCTCTTTTGCGAATCGGAACTCGAGCTCGGCCTTCTCGACATCGCTCTTGGCCTGGTTCCGCACCACCTCCAGGTTCTCTCGGCTGCTCACAAACGCCGCTTCTGAGTTCTGGACGCTGATCTCTTGGTTGACTTGGTAATCCTGAAGCTTGCTTGCGTCCAGCTCCACAAGCAGGTCGCCCTTCTTCACCCGTGTGCCCTCCTCAACGAGGAAGAGGATAGTGGCAGTCCCTTCTACCTCGTTCTTGATGATGATCTGGTCTTTGGCCTGTATCGTGCCCGACTCGGTGACGCTGATAGTCAAGGGCCCTTCGGAGACTTTGGCGAGGGCCTCCAACTCTCTACCTCTACCATCGTTGAGGGCGCTACTGATAGCGGCGATTGCGACAGCGACAACGGCCAGAACGGCTACCCCGACGACCCAGAGACGTCTGCGGGGCGGCTGCTTGCCAGTTGCTGAAGCGTTCATTCGGTATTCTCCTTTTGTGGTGAATACTCCGTCCAAAGCCCTTGCGCATCGACCTCGAGCAGTCCCATGTCGCGCTGCAATTCCAGCTCGGCGATCCGATACTGCACGGCGGCGGCGATGAGGGAGTTCTGAGCTGAAAGCAGGTCCTCCTGAGCCTCAAGCAGATCACGGATCTCTGCGCGTCCCGCCTGAAGCAAGAGGTCGGCGTTCTTCACGCGTCTCTCGGCCAGCGCGACTGCCTGGTTCTGAATCTGGAGTCCCTCGCGGGATTCGAGCAGGTCTCGAAGGGTGCCTCTGACATCGAGTTTTACCTGGTCCTCCAACTCCTGCAGGTTACGGACTGCTTGCTCCAGTGCGATCAGCCTCTTACGGTATTCGTTCCGCTCGGAAGTGCGCTCGAGGGGAAGGTCGAGGGTCAGGAGTGCACGATAGGTTCCATGGTCAAAATCGATTTCGGCGTCGTCCGAATCCGCAGACGATATGCTCCGGCGTTCGCCGGCCGCCGCCGTTCCCAGGAGAGTGAGCTCCGGGCGAAGGGCATCAGCGGCAACCATGACCTTGCGCTGGGCGTCCTCCACCCTGCCCTTGGCGGTGCGCAGGTCAAGGCGGAACTCGAATGCAAGCGCGATGGCTTCCTTCGGATCAAGCTCAAAGGGTCCTGCGTTTTCGTCGCTCGGCTCGCGTAGCACTATGGGGGCATCAGCGGGCGGAATCTCACCCGCATAGTCCGCAACTTCGACACCTCTTGTAAGGGCACTTGTTGACTCCAGGAGGCGATCCAGCTCCTTGCTCTCCAGCTCCACCTCTGCGTCGGTAGGGAGCCCAAGCGAGATTCTGAATCCGTCGAGCCTGGATGCGTAGGTCTGACGAGCACGTATCCATCCATCCCTGGCGCTAAGCTCCTGCTGGACGGCCTGGTCGAACTGGAGTTCAGCGATCTTCCCCCCATCCGCCCATCGGCGAGCCTCGCGCGCACCGGTAATCAGACTCCTGTAGTTCTCCTCCTGGTTCACTACCTGCTGGTGTTGCTGGAGCACGGAAAGGTATTCGTCGGCAATCTCAACGGCAAAGGTTCGCTTGAAGCGCTCGAATTCGCAAATCGCGTAGATCACGTCCCGCTCCGCCTGTGTGAGGGGCTCCGCTGCCACCCGCCTGCCAGCTCCTCTCAGCAGAGGTATGGATATTGTAGCATCAGCCATGAGGCCGAGCGAGGAGGCCCCACTCTGGGTCAGAAGCTTCACCAGGTCTACGGCGATCATGGAGGTAAGCTCAACTCCGCTTTTCAGTTTTCGAGTAACGGAGCCTTCGGCCTCGGCGCTGGTGCCACTCACCGTCTCGCTGCCGGTGCGGTCGGTGCTCAAGAGTTCGGATAGCAGTCCAGAGAACGTGTGCCTAAACTCGTCGCGCTCGAGGTCGAGGTCCAGCGCGGCGACGAAGACCTTCTCCTTGGCGGCCTGGTAGTCGCGGCTGTTCTTCGCGGCAACCTGCAGGGCATCAATGAGGGTCAGATGCAGCGGCTCAGCCCCACTCCACGCCGGAGCCTCCGCTTCTACCTTGATAAGGTGTTTCTCTCCATCCCAATACGCGCTGTCCGTCAGATCGTGAACGCCCAGGGACATCGGGCCGGAGTACGGCAGGTTTTGGCCGAGCAGCAGGCGGCGCCGGAGCGTGTCCGCGGCGCTCGCGACTTCGATGGGCTCGGTTCGGCCGAGCGCTTCCTGCTGCTTCTGCGAGATTATCCTGTAGGCGGCGGTGTCGGCGCTTTCGCGGTAGTGCCTGGCAGAGCAGCCGGAGCCGAGCGCCGCTAACATAAGGCTCAACGCCGCCCACCTGAGACCGGTGCCTGCTAGTCTGGCTTTACGCATTCCTGTTCCTCAGCATAGGTTCCGCCTTGGTCCAACGCCTCCACTTGGCCATTTCTTGACCACCATCTTCCTCTGCCTCATCTATACGGACAAAGCCCTGCAGATGTTCCGGAGGAAGTGTAAAGAATTTGTAAAACATCCGTTGTCGCCCCAGCCCTTTCTCCGTCCGCATTTGCCAGAGCTTCTCTCGCCGTGCCCTTCCAGCAGCCTCTCGGCGCTCCCCCGCCCCATTTCTTCGCAGCAGATTCCCCTTCTACGCCCGCATCCATCGGACTCGCAACCATTGTAAACCTTGCCGCCATAGCGGGCAAGCTCCGCGGGGAACCGTGCACCCGCCGCCGGGGATCAAGCGCACTACGTTGGGCTGAAAAACCACATCTTCGTAGAAGTGCCAGTCGTTCGCTGTTTCATCTCCTCCCGGCTGCGGCGCGTTCCTCTGCTGAGATCTCGCCATCGCCATCGGTGTCCATTGTCGCTGCGATTGCGGCGCGCTCCGCTTCTGCAGCAGCACGCCGTTCTTCGTGTGAAATTTCGCCGTCGCCGTCGGTGTCGATCCTCTTAAGGATTGCGGCGCGCTCCGCTTCCGCGTAAGCCTGACGTTCTTCGGCCGAAATCTGCCCATCGCCATCGGTGTCCATTCTCGCCGCGATTGCAGCGCGGTCCACTTCTGCGGTAGCGAAAGCCACGCCAAGAGGAAGCAACGCAACGGCGCACAGCAAAACACATGCCTGCAACCAACGTGAGGTCGGCCGGTTAAGGTTTTCTGACACAATCACTGCGAACCTCCTTTCGAGGAATCCGCCGCTGTTTATTTCGCTTGCCATTGCCGGCGGGCGGAGCGCCGGACAAGCAAGGCATTCGGCTGCCGTCAAGAGTGAATTTGCATAAGTGTGGGGTTTGGGCTTTAGGCTGGATACGACCAGGGCGTCGCAGCAGAGCTCTTCGTTGGCACGCAAGTTGTGTCGTGCCAACCATGCCACAGGATTCCACCAGAAACATACAGAAGCCAGCCACTCAATCCATCGGACCAGGTAGTCTCGACGGCGCACATGCGCCAGTTCATGTGCCAGAATCCATTGGGCCTGCCGCGTATCCATTTGGTCGAGCAAAGCCGCCGGAATGACAACCCGCACTTTCCCGCCAATCCACCACACCATCGGCGAAAGATGAGCTGATGTCGTATAGCATGGTGGGAATTGCCTTCAGGCCCAATCGGGACCCAATCTTCGCCGCGGCAGCCTGCAACTCACGTGGTGCTACCTCAGATTCCATCCCCAGCAGGCGGTTGAATCGATAGACCCGGACCAGCGACCAGGCAAAGACAAAGGCGCTGCCCATGAACCAGATGAGAGAAAGCCCTTTCTTTCCATGATCCAACACGACGGACCGCGTTTCTGCTGAAAGGTGGGCATCCTCAT
>CAZUUK010000030.1:0-35732 GCA_964622675.1 uncultured Planctomycetota bacterium
CACCTTCTCCCTGATCAGCTTTCCCTTCCGCGAAGGATCCGCCTTCGGCTTGACCATCACCCCTTCCCGAACCGTAGCCATCTGCGGCCTGTGGTTCGGCGAAACGATCGTCGCGATTATATTCCCTCCGAACGCCGGCCTTATCTGGTAGAGTATCTTTGAGAATCGCTTCCCGCTCTTCTTATCCTCGAAATCCCCTATCTTCAGATTCGTGCAGTCCGCCGTAAGTCCCGTTCTCAGCTCCGAAGCCACCCGCGGCGCTAGGTCCCGCCCCATCACCGTCGCCCCGTAGATAACCACCTCCGGCTTATATCTCTTCACCAGATTGCAGACGGCCCGCGCGTAAGGCTGGGTCCGGTAGACCCCGAGCTGTGAATCCTCAACCATATAAACCTTATCCGCTCCGTGCGCGAAAAGCTCTTCAGCAAGCCCTTCCACCGAATTCCCGACCAGGACCGTACCCACTTCCCCTCCCAGGTCCGAAGCCAGCTCCTTCGCCTTCGAGAGAAGCTCCAGCGAAACCTCCGCCGGCACGCCGTCTTCCTGCTCGGCGAAAACCCAGACCTCCGGCTTTCCTTTAGCTGAGGACGTGCTTTTCAATCAAATCCCTCACAAGCTCGTTGACCGCCTCGCGGCTGGGCTCGACCGCTTTCACGATATCGCACTTCAGCACAACCGAATCAATGTTCATCACCTGCGTCGGTGAACCCACGGCCCCGATTCGGTTCGGGTCCGCCTCTACGTCCGCCGGCGTCCAGTTCTCGATGAGAAGCCCGCGCGCTTTCAACTCATTCCCCTTCTCACGCGCCTTTTGCTCCACCTCCTCCAGAGAAAGCGACGGATTCTCCCGAATCATTGCGAAAGTCAGCTCCGGCACGCTCCTCGCCCGCTTGCAGCGCATAACGCGCTTCGCAGAAGACGGCCTGACTGCCGGCGCACTTGACGTCACCGTCAGAAGCGCGGGAAGCGGCAGACGCGTCACCTCATATCCGCTCTCCGTATCCCTCCTCACCTCGACTTTCCCGCCGGAAAGCGAAACGATCTCCTTGACGTAAGTCGCCTGCGGCGCCCCGATCTTCTCCGCCACCTGCGGCCCCACCTGTGCCGTGTCGCCGTCCACCGCCTGCCTGCCGCAGAAAACCAGGTCGAAAGGCCCAAGCTTCGCCAGCGCCAGCGAAAGCGTATACGACGTCGCAAGCGTGTCCGCCACCGCAAATGCCCGGTCGCAAAGCAGAAAGACTCTGTCCGCACCGCGCCAAAGCGCCTCCCTCAGAAGCTCCGTAGCCTGCGGCGGACCCATTGTCACCACCGTCACGCTCCCGCCGAACTCGTCCCGCACCGAAAGCGCCATCTCCAGCGCGTGAAGGTCGTCAGGATTGAAGACCAGCGGAAGCGCCGCGCGGTTCACCGTGCCGTCCGGCTTCATCGCTTCGCCGGTGATATTTCTCGGGTCTGCCGCGTCTTTCGCCAGAACGATGCACTTGTAGCTCATCTTTGTTGATACGCTCCCATCGAAGCAGGTGTGAACCAGTGATTCTACTCGCACTGCCCCCGCTGTCAACCCGCACGGAAGCTTGAGCCGGCGCCCCGCGAACACAGCAAATGCACACACGCCTCACCGAATCTCAACAAAGCCGCCTCCGCCCACGCAGCCGCTCGTCTCGAGGGGTTGACTTCAAGCACCCATGTGATAGCATGGAAACGTAAGTTGAGGAATGGTGTAACGGTAACACACCTGACTCTGGATCAGGCAATCCAGGTTCGAATCCTGGTTCCTCAGCGCCAAGGAATACGCCCCCCTCGTCTAGCGGCCTAGGATACCAGGTTCTCAGCCTGGGGACAGGGGTTCGAGTCCCCTGGGGGGTACAAGTCGAGAAGGAAAGGGGCATGTTTGCCGCAACATACTTCTCTTCTCACGCGGTCTGTGCGGCGAGCCTCGCCTCGGGCGTCTATTCCCTACCAGTTCGCATATAAGATCCCGCACCGCCCCTGGCCCCGGCTTTCACCCTAGGCTCTCAACACCCGTCGTGGTCGGCTACGGGACAACCGGCGTCAACTGGCGTTGTGTCAGGAAAAGGTCGACAGGCAGGCTGGCAGCGCTCTTCGCGGAGGCGGCTTCGCCTTCACAAGCGCAAGGAAACCCATGCCTCTCGGCAATCCAAGCATCCCAAAGTGCCTTGGTGGACAGCGCCATAGGGGCGTCCGTGCGCAGGCTACGACCGAGCAGACGGGAACCGTAGGCGTAATCTACCGCATAGTAACACTTCATAGGCATCCTGGTCACCTCCATGGGCTGCTTATGCCGGCCCCTCCTTGGGGCCATCGCTCAACGCACACGACGCTGGACCTCTACCTTTTATCGGCGTGTGAGGCGGAAAACCGTACGGACCCGTTGCGAGCGTGTTCTTCGACTCTCACCTGGCCCTGCCATGCCCAGTTTCCTATCAGGCAACTAGACAATGGTACCTCGCACGCTCGCCTGGGATTTTGCCACGCTATTAGATCGCAGATACACTATATCAATGCGACAAGCAGTTGTAAACCCCCGCGTCCTAATTTCTTGCCACCCGAGATCACCGCAGCACTGCCCTACGCCCGCTGACGGCAGGAACCAGGCGGCTGAGAAGCTTTTCTTACCAGTTCCGGACCGGCCTACCCGGCAAGTGGAAGCGCCTGCGTGCCGTCTATATAATCACAGATCCAAGCAATTGCAGCAAGACTCGCAGCCCGCTGCTGATAGCGGCTCTGGCCGAGGAGACAGCGCGTCCGCTGCATCCGTACGGCTAGCCCCGAAATGCGCCTAACCTTTTGCCGCCAGGATCAGCGCGAGTTCGGCCATTCTGTGACTGAAACCCATCTCGTTATCGTAAAAGCTCGTCACCTTCATCATCGTGCTGCCGTCGCAGGAAACCGTCAGGATATCGTCCGATATCATGGCGGAATAGGGCTCGCCGACGCAATCTTGCGAGCACTCGTAGTAGTCTCCGATGTAGGCAACCTGCTTCAGGATTGTGCTTTCGTTGATCTTGACGACGTTCGCCGCCATCGCCTCCAGAAGCTCCTCACGCGTGCGTTTCCCCTCCACCACATAGATGGCCTCCACCACGCTTCCCGTGTCCGTCGGCACGCGCAGCGCCGTTCCGCTCAGTTTTCCGTTCAGGTGAGGCAAGACCTTGCCGACCGCACTGGCAGCGCCGGTGCTCGTCGGGATGATGTTGTTCAAGGTGGCTCTTCCTTTACCGCCTCCAAAAGAATCAGTTATTCTCTGCGTCGCTGTAGCTGCGTGGGTCGTGCACATTAACCCGCTCATGATGGGAAATGACATGTCTACGGCCAGTGTCAGCGCTGCATAACAATTCGTCGTACAGCTTGCGTTGGAAATGATCCTGTCGCCTTCGACTAAGGTGTCGTGATTGACCCCCACGACAATGGTCTTTGTATCGTCTTTGCAGGCAGCGGAAATGATAACCTTCTTGGCTCCTGCGTCGAGATGAGCTTGCGACTTCTCGCTGCTACGGTAGAAGTCCGTACACTCAAAGATTACGTCCACGCCATGCTCGCCCCACGGAACCTGCCGCGCCTCTTTTTCCGAGTATAGCGCGACCCGGTGTCCTCCCATCCGCACGATGTTGCCGGATTCAAGGCGGATCTCACAAGGGAACCGACCGTAGATAGAATCCCTTGGCAGACTTCTCGCAACTTCGGCGGCGGGAACCAGATCGTTGGCGGCAACGATGGCGAACCTGTCGTTAAGCGTTTCCACTATAACCCTTGCTACATTTTTACCTATGCGCCCAAGACCGTTGAATCCCACCCTTATCTTCGCCATCTCTGCGCCTCCTCTTTCTTGAGCTCTTCGCGGTGTCTGGCGCCACGCAAGCCCCACACAATCCTCATTCGACGTCAACCAATTGGAGCCAGCGATTCTCCACTATTTGCTCAATGAAGAGCTTGTCCTGGACGTATTCCTCAGCCATCAGCGCAACCCCCGCGTTATCCGTCCACGAAGCCTGAAGCGGGGAATCTGGGGCACGGCTGGAAACGAACAGCACATAAGCGTGGTCCACCGCCAGAACTGTTCCTCGCGCCCGCTTCAGCGCGGGCGGCTTCAGCAGCCTTACGTCAAGATCTCCGAAGTGCGACTTAAGCGGCCCATATGAAAGCAGATGCATTGAAACCCCGCGCGCCTCCGCGTTTTGCAGTTCCTCAGACCACCGCTCAAAAAGGTAGGGGAGCCCGCTGAGGAACACACTTTCCTCGGCACCTGACAGCCACTTGCGACCCTGGCTCAGAACGTCCTCGTTCTGCAGAGTGTTCCATATCATGTACGTTGGCCGCCCGATCATCAGCTTCTTGAGCTGAGCTTCCAAGTCGGCAAGCCCTGCGAGGTAGTCTTGGCGCCATTCTTCAATCACTCTCTCCGGGTCCTTCGGCACGTAGCCCTCTTCGCCGCCCCTGAGCGGCACGACGAGTCCCCTGGCCTGAAGTCGCCCGACCACCTCGTAGATCTTTGAGGTGGGAATGCCGGCTTTCTTACTGACTTGATAGGGTCTGGCCGGATGGTCGCGGAGCAGAGCCACGTAACACTTGCTCTCGTACTCCGACAGCCCCAGTCCGACGAGTCTTTTGACCAGCTCGCTGGCCATGGGAGGACCTTTCTTATATTACCCCTCTCGGGGTAGCATAGAGCGTCCCCTATACCTTGTCAAGGTCTAAATCTGGGCTCAACTCCCCACCACCCCAGCTTCGCTGCCGCCCCTCGCAGACTATCCACGGCCTATTAAGGCGTCTAACCCCCTCTTACGCATGTTTTGAGCGAAGCCGCCCGAGCAGGCTCAGGCCCCGTCGAGCTCTTATGCCACTCCCGGCGCGTGCTTGCAGCTCCCGGCCTCGGCGGATTCTCAGCCCGTCCGCAGAAACACCTTCAGCCCTTCCTTCGCTTCAAATCTCCGGAACGCCTCCTCCCACTCTCTGAGCTGTAACGGCTCACTAACAAGCGCCTTCACGTCCACCTCCCCGGCCGCGAGGAGTTCTAGCCCCTTCTCCCACGAAGACCTTCTTGAGCCGATGCTTCCCGTGACCGCAAGCTCTTTGTAGGCAACCAACTCGAAGTCAAGTTCGACAGGCTTCCCAAACAGGCCAACCTGGCAGAAATGCCCTCCCCTTCTAAGCAGAGCCAATCCCGTGCCGGGAGCCGCCGCTCCCCCCGAACACTCCAGGAAAACCTCCGCCCCCTCCCCGCCCGTCTCCGCATCGATGATCGCCTTGGTATTTTCTCTCATCACATTGATCGTTCTCTCCACGCCGAGCCCCTCCGCAACGCGAAGGCGTTCCCCATCATCATCCGTTCCCGAAAGCAGAACTTTCGCCCCACGTGCTCTCGCGACCTGCGCGCATAGTAGCCCGATGCTTCCCGCTCCCGCTATCACCACCGTGTCCGAAGATCGTGCGCAAGTCCGCTCCAGCACAGCGTGTGTGCAGCATGCCAGCGGCTCGCACAGAGCCCCCTCCTCGAGCGACACGTTCTCCGGCAGCCGGTGCACCCTCTCTGCCGGCACAACGCAGTAGGGAGCAAAACAGCCGTCGTGAACATAGCCGATCAGCTCTTTCTCGGAGCAAAGGTTATAATTCCCGTCACGGCAGTGGCGGCAAATCCCGCACGAACTGAACGTCGTCTCCGAGCTGACCCGGTCACCACGCTTGAAACCGTCAACACCTTCACCTACCTCCTCGACCACCCCGCTGAATTCGTGCCCCATCACAACAGGCGGCCGCAGATTGAGCTTAATGTCGTAGCGCAGGATATGGAGATCGGAGCCGCACACACCAGCGACGGCTACACGAATCTTCACCTGCCCCGGACCCGCCGAAGGTTCCGGCACCTCCCGCAACCCTACATGTCCTGGACCCTCTTTCTGCTTCACAAGCCCGATTATCTGCCTGCTCCTCTGAGACTCGTCCCAGTGCTTCCTCGGGCAATCCGGACACGTCACCGAATTCCCTCTTACCTGCGCCACTCTCGCAACTGCCCATTATAGTAGCTGCCTCATCTCCCGAAAGCCATCTCAGCTTTCCGAGCGGGCGCCCATCAACGTGAAAAGCGTGCGCCGCCGCGTTCTTTTCACCCCGTATCAACGCTGTCTCCGGGGAACTCCTATAAGCGTATCCCGAAAGGTGAAGGCAAGCCGTCCGGTTGCGGGGTCTGTGGCGGTGAAGCTCCCATAGCGTCGAATAGGGGGAGCGTGCGAGGTCAACGTGAGTATCTACCCCTGCGGCTTCTGGCACCAGCTGAAGAACCCGCGGAGGCGCCACAACTGCTCCGCTTCCTCGCGCTTTATGCGTCTCTCTGCGTAACCGCGGTTCGCGGCGACAAGCCGCAACTCGTCCTTTTCAAAAAAGATCTGCCTGACTGCGGTGAGCCCCTCGGCTAGTACGAAGCAAATGTCTCCGCTTTGAGGCTTCTCGGACGGACTGAAGACGAGAATGTCGCCATCTTTGAGCCGGGGTTCCATCGACTCCCCGTGAAAAACACAAGCGAAAGCGTGGGGATCGTCAAGTCCGGGAATTGTAATCCCCTCGTCGGAGACGCCAAAGGGGAAACCGGCTTGCCCAAAGCCCAACTCATCTTCCGTTTCAAGATCGAATACAGGGACGGGCCCGGCGGGTCTGTCCGCGCCCGAGTCCGCCGGCTTTCTTCTCTCCTCGGCCTGAGCGTAGAGCCGGTTTAGGTAGACTTTCGTGACCCCTTTAGCCCTCTCGATGGTCGCGAGTCTGATCAGCTCCTCGCGTTCGGGGTTGGTAAGTTTGAGTCCGTCACAGATCTTACCGAGGTTCTCATCTTTCGGGATTTGGTCGCCTCGCATGAGGTTGAAGAGCGCCGAGACGGAAAGACCCATTGCTTCGGCCTGCTCCACACGCGTTTTTCCCGCCCGAACAACCAGGCTTCTGAATAGGTTTGCAAACGCTCCCATGATTCTTCCACTATACTCTGCTTGCGCCGCGCGTCAAGCAGCTTGACTCACACGCATGCAGCTCTGGAAACCTAAACTCCCTCATACTGCAGACCGAAAGCGATCTTGTCGTACATCACCATTCCGTTCGGGTCTCGGAAGCGGAGCTGCAGCTCGGTATTTCTGTCCAGCCAACCGACCGGAATCGGGATGCGCCACTCCGTTGCGTTGTCGTATCTGCCGTTTCGAACGTCCCCGCCTTTGTTCCAAGGGCACTTGACATCGCGTCTGGCGTGACCATTCACAATCAGGTCGAATCGGTACTCCGAGTCCAGACCCTCGATGTCGTCCTTGGCCCCCTTTATCACCAGCTCCACAGACCTGAGGCCCCTATCCCAGTTGCGGGGCATTTTGAAGCGGTAAGTCGCTGACTCCCCCCCGGACAGCAGGTCGTTTATGTTCTGGGTGTTTTCCCTCGGCCACGGAACCCACCTGTCTTCCCTGGTAGCATCCGTATACTTTATCAACCACAGAAGCCCTTTGTCCCTTTCCCTCGCCATCTGCTGCGGCGGGTCGCTCACGCGCTGGTCGAGATCGCTCAGCTCGCGAACCCTCTTCCTCACCCTCGCTGGCGGAGCCCCGCCGTGCCACAGCGACTCCGCGTACATGTTCACGATGTAAAGCGGCTTCCTGTGATAGAGCGGCGTCTGAACCAGCGACCCTATCCCCTTGACCCCGCGCCTCGCCGCCTCGGCCACGCATCCGAAGAGATCCTCAAACATCTCGTTCCTTCGCTCCCGCCAACCCCGCAGTTGCCCCCTCGACCCATACAGCTTCCCCTGGAGCCCGTAATTCCCCGGCACCAGCCTATCCAGAATGTCCATGTCCTCCGCGTCCGGCATCGGATAGCGACTCTCCAGAGTGAGTGACGCTCGCCTGTCCACCTTCGGTATCCACCTAGCGTACTCCTCGCTGCGCACCATGCGTCCGCCCAGCCCGTATCCGATACCCAACTCTGGATGCTTCTCGGCAATCGCTTTGATTATGGGGTTGACCTCCGTCACGAAGTACTCCGCGCCCGACATGCGGCTGCACTTCTCGCAGCGGCACACGTGGCGATCCAGATTGCCGGTCTGAAAGCCCACCGCATCCAGCCCGGGAAGCTTCTCAATCACGTCCAGCACGTACTGAGTCATCCAGGGGATGGTTTTCGGATCGCTGGGGCAAAGACAACTCTCGTCAGCCGACCTCTTGATCTCCGGCGGAGCCACCTCCGGAAGTATCGCCCATTGATTATGGTTCCCGCCCCATACGTAATGGTAGCTGTATATCCCGTCCCCGTAGACCACGTCCACGCCCCGCTCGTGCGCGTAGGGGATGATGCCGTCGTGATCGAACAGGTACTTCCACGGAGCCGCGAGAAACGAGTTGAGCTTCCACCGGCTCATCTGATCGACGTACGCGAAAGGATCCGTCACGTAAAAATCCCACGATGATGCGCCGCGGGCAAGAATCTTCGGCGCGCTTTGGAGATTCAACCGGCTGGCGATGATTCGCCCTCTATCATGCTCCAGGTAGTAGTGCTGCATGTCGCGAACGCCGTAAAGCACCCCGCGCTCATCCGCTCCCACGATCACGATCGCAGCGCCCCCGGAAGCAAGCGGATTGGGAATCGTTCGCACGGTATAGCCCTGCTGTGCACTTGTCCCTTTGCACTTACCTCCGGCGACAAGCCCATCGGCCATCTTGCTGCTTTGGCGAGTGCCCAGGATGAAAAGCAGCTTCCCGGCCGCGCTTCGCCTGTCCAGCTTCGTTTCGGATACGACCTTCGCGGCTTTGCCCGCAGCCGCTCGTATCTCTTTCCCGAGCTCTCTTGCCGCGAACCGCTCCGTCCGCCCCGCCTCGGAGCCCCGCACCACCACGATCTTTTCTGGTGCAAAAGCTTTTACCAATTGCCCCTCTCCTCATTTTGACATGACTTCAACTCTTACCAACCGGCAAATCCGACTTGCGCCGCGGTGGGCGGCGCCAAGCAGCTATCTTACCCCAAAACGGCAGCCCTTTCACCCCTCACCCTCCAAGACTGACGCTCCATCGCACATCATCAGCGGCAATCGCCCCCAGTCTCGTCCTCGCATTTGGACGCACCCGCTTATCCTGCCAAAACGCGTGTTCCGCCCAACCAGCAAGCAGCTACTCGCATCGTGGCGCAACCAGGTATAGAATATCGCGGATCGAACATTTGATTCGGTCAATCGTTTGGGTACCTGGCGTCTATCGCTGTCGCATAAGAAGAAGGGAGCAAGGAGCGGATGAATTCCTCGCGGCGAGATTTCCTCAAAACACTCAGCGGCGCGGCGGCCCTCGCGGCCGTCGGCCCGCAGCTTTCAAGTTGTGCCTCCCTTTCGACGGACGGCGCCAGTAATCGCCCGCCCAACATCCTCTTTCTCATGACCGACCAGCACAACTTCAGAACCATGGGCCACAAAGGCGATCCCAACGCCCTCACTCCGACGCTCGACGAGCTTGCCGCTTCCGGAACGGTTTTCGACCGCACGTACTGCCAGAACCCGGTTTGTGTCCCTTCGAGAATGTGCATCATGACCGGCCGCTATAGTCATTCCCACGGCGCCATGAGCAACTACCACCAGACGACGAGGGAATTCACCTCCTTCCCGCAGGTCCTCCGGCGCCACGGATACAAGACCGCTTGCTTCGGCCACCTCCACATCAAGGGCCGGGACGATCTGGACTGGGACGTTGTAAACCCGAAGAGGGAATGGCCCCAATGGCAGCCGCCTGAGAACTACAGGCCTATCGGGCCGTTCGCCGGCGGGAATCCGCTGGGGCGCCCTGCCCTTCGCGGCGAGCAATACTTCAGGGCGTGGCGGACCAAAGAAGAAACGATCCGATTCATGAAAGAAAATCCCACCGTACCATGGTTCATCCAGTGCTCCTTCTACAAACCCCACCCCCCTCTCGAGCCGCCGAGGAAGTACTGGGAAATGATAGACCGCTCGAAGCTCGTCATCCCCCGCTACCCCGAAGACGACCTCGACGACGCAAACCCCAGGCACAAAAAGCGCATGGAGAGCGAAAGACTCCTCGACCTCTCAGACGAGCAGATCCTTGATGCCCTGCAGGGGTACTACGGGAACCTGGCATTCTGTGACGCTCTCTTCGGCGAAGTAATCGCCGCGCTGGACGAGCTTGGCCTCAGGGAAAACACCTTGGTCGTACATACCGCCGACCATGGAGAGATGCTCGGCACCCATCACATGTGGAAGAAGTACACTTTCTTCGAAGAATCCGTCCACATCCCTCTCCTCATGAGTCTGCCCGGAGTGATTCCACAAGGACGCCGCTCCGACGCGCTCGTCGAGCTCATAGATCTGTTTCCCACCTTCGTGGACTTCGCCGGTGTCAAAACCCCTCAGTCCGTCCAGGGAAAATCTTTCCATCCGGTTGCGTTGGCCAGGAAAGATGAACACCGCGACTTCGTTCGCAGCGAATTCGAAGGCAAAATGCTCATGCATTTCGACGGCCGTCACAAGTTCATCGACAACGGCAAAGGGGTCATTTCGGAACTCTACGACCTGGAAAGCGACCCTCGCGAGATCACGAACGTCGCCGGTGCTCCGGAGCATCGCCAGCGGGTCGAGCAACTCACGGCCGAATTGCGCAAATGGGCGAACGAAGACGTAGTAGTCGCCCCCTTCAATCAAGCCTACTACAACATGCTTGAGAGGAAGAAGAAGGGACTGCCTCCGGGACGTCGCTAACCTGAGATTCACTTCCTCTTGACCCCGAACGGTTCTTCACTTTTCTCTCGCGCTCCCGCAATGCCCCTGATTTCAGGCCCAACAGGGGAGAAAAACCATCGAGAATTGGCAACTACATTCTCGCGCACGGTTGCCTTAGTTAACTTGACGGGCGCCACGGAGTTTCGCATGATATGTGCAAGTTTTTGCGCCACTCCCGCGCATCAACCGGGACCGGAAGGTCAGTTACCTTGCTGGAGATTGAAGTGCCGCCGATCTGTGACTCCGTGCTGCCCGCCCTCCGCACGCGCGTCGAGGCGCTTACAGAAACCGCCATCGAAGGGAGAAGGCGTTGATCTGCGCTGGAATAGACGTGGGATCCAGAGCCCTCAAAATCGCTCTCTTGGATTCCGCCACTCTTGAGACCGTCGCCTCAGGAATGATGGACCAGGGCGTTAAGCAGGACGCCCTCGCACAGCAGCTCTTCAAAAAGCTTCTGAGCGAAAGAGGCCTTAACCGCAGTGACGTCTCCCGAATCGTAGCAACCGGCTACGGCCGCAACATAGTCAGCTTCGCCGATACGACCATTACCGAGATCACCTGCCACGCTCGCGGAGTCCGCAAAGTCGTTCCGAATGCAATGACGATCATAGATATCGGCGGCCAGGACAGCAAGCTCATACAACTCAGTGTCGAGGGTACCGTGCAGGATTTTGTCACGAACGACCGCTGTGCCGCCGGCACCGGATCTTTTCTTGAAGTAGTTGCAAGTCGTCTCGGCGTCCAACTGGAAGCGCTTGGCGACATGGCCCGTCGGAGCCGCAAACCCGCAGCCATCAACAGCACGTGTGTGGTTTTCGCCGAAACCGAAATCCTCGGCCTCCTCGCCGCCGGAACCTCACCCGACGATATAGTCGCAGGAGTTCAGGCATCCATTGCCACGCGAGTCTCATCCATGGCCCGCCGTAGCGTTCAGCCTCCCATTATCTTCACGGGAGGCGTCGCCCTGATCCCCGGAATGGCCGCCGCACTGCAATCCGCTCTAGGCCACCCTGTCGCGGTCGCGCCCGAGCCACAGATGACCGGGGCCCTCGGCGCCGCCCTCCTCGCCTCTCGCCAGTGAGACTCTGACCTCCGCAAGCCCCGAGGGTCACAGGGTAAGCTGCTACGCCACTTGCGGCCGTCCAAAACTGAGCAATGCTTTGCCAAACCGATCGAGCCAGCCTCCCCATGTCACCCTGGATCAAAGCAGCCCCTTTCCGCCTGGGAAGTCAGGGGACTAAGGCGCGCTCGACCGCCGCTTCGGCATAGGCACTTGTTTGTTCTGCGTTTCGACTTCGCTGCAGCCTCTTTCCCTGGAATACCGATGGCGTTAAAGTGTTCTCATCAGACATCTGTCTCCGGGAGGGCGCTTGTGCCTTCGATGACAACACGCGAGAGATTCCAGGCTGTGATGAACTTCCGGCCTTTTGACCGGCTGCCGCTCGTCGAGTGGGCCGTCTGGTGGGACAAAACCATCGAACGCTGGAAGAGGGAGAAACTGCCCGCCGAAAGCGGCGACCGCTACGACATCTGCCGCCATTTCGGCCTGGAGCTCTACCTCCAGCACTGGTTCACCGCGCATGCGGAAACCTGCCCCAAGCCGCCGCATTACGGCGCGGGCATTATCTCTTCGATGAGCGATTACGAAAGCGTCCGACAGCACCTCTACCCCTGGCCTCTGCCCCATCAGGAAGCTGTCTGGGCGAGGTGGAAAAGCTGGGCCGAAGCGCAGAGCCGCGGCGAAGCCGTCCTCTGGTTCACGCTGGAAGGGTTCTTCTGGTTCGCCCGCGGCCTTCTAGGTATTGAAAGGCACCTCTACGCCTTCTACGACCAGCCCGAACTCATGCACCGCATCAACACCGACCTCGCCCAATGGCACCTGAAGGTAATCAAGGAACTCGTCCGCATCTGCAAGCCCGACTTCATGACCTTCGCCGAAGATATGAGCTATAACCGCGGGCCGATGCTTTCCGAGGCCCTCTTTGACGAGTTTATGGCTCCCTATTACCGCAAGGTCATACCCCTGCTAAAGGAAAACGCCATAATGCCCCTGGTGGACAGCGACGGCGACGTCACCGTCCCCCTCGCCTGGTTTGCCGCAGTCGGCGTCGAGGGCATTTTGCCGCTGGAGCGACAGGCGGGGGTGGACGTAGCCGAAGTACGCGCCATCCATCCAAAAATGCGCTTCATCGGCGCCTTTGACAAAATGACGATGAACAGAGGCGAAGCCGCCATGCGCGCCGAATTCCGCCGCCTCCTCCCCACCGCCGCCAGAGGCGGCCTCATCATCAGTTGCGACCACCAGACCCCTCTGGGCGTTTCATATGACGACTACCAGCTCTACCTCCGGCTCTTCAGGGAGTACGCTGAGGAAGCGGGAAGGCTTTCCCGGCAGACCGCGACGTAGGAAATTGTGGCGCTGACACTCAAATTCAATCCACTTCGTGCGAGCCTATCGCCTGCCTCGGTCTTTTGCCGCAACTCCTTTCGAAGCTTCCGCGGCTGAACCCGCCTGGGATAGACTATAATTGCCCAGTAGAAGCCCGCCTTCGCGGCGGCGAAACTGGAAATATGAATCGCCCTATGTCCGAAACTAAAGCCCTCATCACCGACATCAAGCGCTGCGCCGTGCACGACGGGCCCGGCATCCGCACTACTGTTTTTCTCAAAGGCTGCCCTATGCGCTGCAAATGGTGTCCCACCCCCGTCATCGTACCTATTGGAAGCCACCAGCCTTCTCCCACCGCGCGGCAAGCCAGGCCCCCGGGCGGCCACATTCAACCTTCCTGTTGACGTTCTCCTGCTCTGGGTGGATACTTATCTTAGACCCTTGGAATCTCCAGTCCGAAAGGTGCCGTGCGCGATGGCTGGCAGCATTGCAAGGCATACGCCGGCAGACGGGGGTCCATGCAGAAAAAGGGGGCTCCCCCTCCGCCGGCAACTGCAGTCCTGGTCAGTTTCGCAACCGACCTTTCTCTACCGTCGGGTCAAAGCCCGCAAGCTCCCATCGAAACGGAAAGTCCTATATGAAGATTGTTTATAAGCTCACGCTCGGCTATCTGGCCGTCGCTTTGCTCATCGCGCTCGTGGGACACCTGGCTGGCAGCGCGGCCCGTCGTGCGCTCAAAGACTCCATCGGCGAAGCTTCGCGCCGGTTGGCTCGGCAGATCATTGATGAGTTGGACAGGCATATCCAAAGCAGGATCGAGCAATTTCAGGCCTACTCGAAAAGCCGGTCCCTCCAAGAGGCCGCGGCACGCTCGAATGAGGAATTTGAGAAGCTCCATGACATCCAGGCATTTATACAGCACAAGGACGAAGAGTGGACGTCGGTTCCCAAAGAGACTGTGACCCCTTTCATGAACGAGCTGATAAGCAGCGCCTTATCCGAGGAGTTCAGGCATCTGCTCGAATTCTACAGGCAGGAATACGGTTACACGGTACTGGGCGAACTCTTTGTCACGAATAAGTACGGCGCCAACATCGCACAATCGGGAAAGACAACCGACTACAGACAAGATGACGAGAGCTGGTGGGATGGTGCCAGGAAGGACGGCGTGTTTGTCGAAGACGTCGAATACGACGAGAGCGCTGACGTCTATTCGACCGACATAGGCATACGCGTCGAGGACGAAGCGGGAAACTTCGTCGGCGTTGTGAAGGTAGTTCTGGATGTCAAGGAGGTGATCAACATAATAAACGAAGCCCGAACGCGCTATCTCGCCGAAGCACGCCGCGCGGAGGTCTACACCCTCCTGGACGCTCAGAAAAGGGTACTGTATTCCACCCGCGATTTCTCGCTCTTCCAGGATGGAGCAAGCCTGTTGCCCGAGGGCTACGGCTCCGCGCCGAGGGTCCCCCGAACCGGAACATTCATACGTTACGACGAAGAAAGAGGCGGCCTGCTTTGCGCCTACGCCCGCTCCAACGGCCACAGGGACTTCAAAGGCCTCGGCTGGATCCTTCTCCTTGAGCATGACATGGAAAGAACGTTCGCCCCAGCCGCAGCCCTGGGCAAGAGAATCTCCATCGGCTCGCTCCTTGTCGCCGTCCTGGGCGTCGTCATAGGAGCCTGGGTCTCTACATCGCTTTCCAAGCGCATCGGAAGGCTGCGGAGAGGAACGGAGATCATCGGCGCCGGGAACCTTGACCACAAAGTGGGGACAAATGCCTCGGACGAAATCGGCGAACTCTCCAGAGCCTTCGACGCGATGACCGAAAGACTGAAAGCGACGACCGTCTCGCGAGACGAACTCGCCAAAGAGGTAGATGAGCGAAAGCAGGCCCAGGCGGAGTTGGCCCGTTCCAACGCCGACCTCGAGCAGTTCGCTTACGTCGCATCTCATGACCTGCAGGAGCCCTTGCGCATGGTAACTAGCTACCTGGGGCTGCTCCGGCGGCGCTCCAAAGGAAAACTCGACGCCGATGCCGACGATTTCTTCAACTTCGCATCCGACGGTGCAACCCGCATGCAGACTATGCTGAACGACCTCCTGGCATACTCGCGTGTCGGCACCTATGGCAGGGATTTCGCCCCCACCCAGAGCGAGAAAGCGTTTGAATACGCCGTGAATAATCTTCAGACCGCCATCGAGGAAAGCGGAGCTGTAGTCACCCACGATCCCCTCCCCACCGTCACCGCCGACGCCACGCAGCTAGTCCAACTGTTCCAAAACCTTATCGGAAACGCCATCAAGTTCCGCGGCGAGCCGCCCCCTCGCGTCCACGTCTCAGCCCAGCAGCGCGAAAAAGAGTGGGTCTTTTCCGTAAGGGATAACGGCATCGGTATGGATCCGAAATACGCTGAGCGCATCTTCCTCGTCTTCAAGCGCCTTCACACGAGGGCGCGTTACCCGGGCACGGGCATCGGCCTCGCCGTCTGCAAGAGAATCGTCGAGCGTCACGGTGGGCGAATCTGGGCGACTTCTCAGCCCGATGAGGGCTCTACTTTCCACTTCTCAATCCCCATGACCCGGACGCGTAGCCATGGCTGACCAACCCCCCTCCAAACCTTTCCACATCCTGTTGGTCGAAGACAACCCCGGCGACGTTCGCCTCACCGAGGAGGCCTTCAAGGAAAGCGATATCTTCAACAACCTGCACGTCGTAGAGGACGGCGAAGAGGCCCTTGCCTTCCTTCGCCGCGAGGGCAACTATCCCCACGCGGTCCGCCCCGACCTTATACTTCTCGACCTGAACCTGCCCAAGAAGAGCGGACTCGAAGCGCTTCAGGAAATCAAGGCCGACCAAAACCTCAGAACCATCCCCGTCGTAATCCTCACCAGTTCAGCCGCTGAAAGGGATTTCTTTCGAACCCAGAACCTGCAGCCGAACGGCTACGTCATTAAGCCGCTTGACGCAGGCAGGTTTGCCGCCTTAGTCCGATTCATTAAGAGCGTCCAGGATGATTCTGTCGGCCAATCTCCCGAATAGCTGGACGGCGACGTGGAAAACCAGGAGATAACAATCCTGTTGGTCGAGGATAACCCAGGAGACGCCCGCCTGGTCCGAGAGGCCCTCGCGGAAGCAGGCGCTACAGAATTCAAGCTGGCCTATGCCGAGCGGCTGGCAGACGCCATACAGCGGCTGAGGACTGAGCACTTTGACGTCATACTCTTGGACCTCTCCCTTCCCGACGGTCACGGCCTTGACACCTTCACTCAAGCTCACTCCCGGGCCCGAGGCGTCCCCATCGTCGTTCTGACCGGCCTGGGCGACGAAACCATGGCTATCAAAGCAGTCCGGCAAGGCGCACAGGATTACCTCGTCAAGGGAGAAGTAGACGGCAGCCGCCTCGTACGCGCTTTGCGTTACGCCATCGAGCGCCATCGCCGGCCCCCGGAAGGCGCCATTCGCGACGGCCTCTCCAGAATCTTCTATGTCCTCCAGCGATCCGGTCTCCGGGTCAGCGAAAACAGACTCGACGACCTCATCAAGGCCGTCGCTGCTCGATCCGCCGCCGTGGGCCACATATCGATAGACAAGTACTTCAACAAACTTACCAAGGGCCGCATGGCTAGCCAGGAGTTCAAAGAGCTCGTCAAAGTCCTCACCGTCGGCGAGACCTACTTCTTCCGCACCCCCAATCACATGTGGGCGTTTCGCGACGACATGCTTCCTCAAGTAGTCGCAGCCCGGGAAGGGAACCTGCTACCAAGCCTCTCCGGCAAGCCCATCACCATCTGGAGCGCCGGCTGCTCGACCGGCGAAGAGCCATACGGCCTCGCCATGCTAGTCGATGAAAGCCGGGCACTTTTCCCACAGGCCAGGTTCAAGTTCCTCGGCACCGACGTCAACGAAGACTCCCTCACGCTGGCGCGGGCCGCCCAATACGAGCAGCGCTCGATAAACCAAGTCCCCCCAACCTACCTGGAAAGATACTTCACCTCCTTTGACGGCAAGTATGCTCTGACCGCTGACATAAGGCGAATGGTTGACTTCACGTATCACAATCTCCTTGAGCCCGCCCTCCCCCCGCCCGTCAGCGCGCCCAACAGCGTCGACGTCATCTTTTGCCGCAACGTGTTCATCTACTTCGCCGACGAGATCGTCACCGAGATCGCAAGGCGCTTCTTCAACGTACTCCTTCCTGGCGGCTTCCTCGTAGTCGGCCACTCCGAGACCCTTGACCGGCTCTCCACCGGTTTCGAAATGGTATTCCTCTCCGGCGCCTATATATACCGCAAGCCGCTTACCCCCGAGCAAAAGAACAAGCTAGCCGAGCGCGCAGCGGCGCGCAAACTCGCCCCGCAAAGCCCGAAGCCCAAACCGCCACCCCGTGAGCAACCCCCTCCCGCGCAGCCCGCCGCTTCCCCCGAGGAAGCCGCCCGGGTTCTCACCGAGCAGGCACGCCTCTCTGCCGACCGCGGCGACTACGAGCAGGCATTGCGCAGCGCCTCAGACGCAATAAAACTCGATCCCCGCAACGCACGCGCGCACTACGTCCTCGGCCTCGTCCATTGGACCAAGGGTGAGACCGAGCACGCCCTTACCTCCTTTTCCAGAGCCACCGACCTCGACCCGGACTTCGCCCTTGCCAGTTACTATCTCGCCGAGGCCCAGCGCCGCGCCGGCCAGCCACAGGAGGCCCTGCAATCTTACACAGACACCATCGAGATCCTCCAGCGCCAGCCGCCGGACCGCGTCCTCTGGGGCTCCGAAAACCTCACCGCCCTCGGCCTTGCTGAGATCTGCCGCACCGCCGTCCAAAGACTCAAGACCGAACTCCCCTCTACCTAGCACCACGCCCGGATGCCGCCCCTGATCCTCAACACCCTCCCCTAGCTATGCACCCACACAATCCCCCGATTCTACCGACAGCTCCCCGGGCCTCTACTCAGCCCCGGCCCTTTTCGCCTCTCCCCGCAAGTAAACCCACCAATACGTGGACCCCACAAATATCGCGCCGCCGACGATGTTCCCAAGCGTCACCGGGACTAGGTTGGCAGTCAGCATCCTCGACCATGTGAGCGACTGGACGCCGCCGGCCGCGCCGATAGCTCCCTTCAACAACAGACCCATGGGAATGAAGTACATGTTGGCGACGCAGTGCTCGTAACCCAGTGCCACGAACGCCATAATCGGAAAGAAAATCGCCAATATCTTCCCCCCAACGTCCTTAGCCGAAAGCGCCATCCACACCGCAAGGCATACCAGCCAGTTACACCCGATTCCGCGGAAGAATGCCTCGCCGAAAGGCAGATTCACCTTTGCCCTGGCAATCGCGACCGCCCTGGCACCCACTGCACCCGACGCCATCTTCCAAAGCCCGGACTGATACATGATAAAGGCCAATAACAGCGCCCCGACGAAATTCGACACATACACGAGACCCCAGCGACTCAGCATTCGGCCCGCGCCGTATTCCTTCCCCAGCACGCTCGCTATCATAAGGTTATTGCCCGTAAACAGCTCTGCTCCCGCGATCACCACCAACATGAGTCCAACCGAAAACACCGAACCCGTCAACAGTTGTGCAATGCCCACACCCACCTTGTCTGCCGCGTCATGCCCGACCAGCGTCGCGAGCGCCGCACCAAAGCCGATGTACACCCCTGCCAACGCGCCCAGAACCAGCGTCTCCAGAACCGGCACCGTCGCCTTCTTCACCCCCACGCTGCGCGTCACCAGCCGCGCCACACCCGACGGTTTCCGATCCTCGTAATCTTCCGCCTTAGGGCCGCTCTGTTTAAACTCCTCGATGACACGGTCAATACTTGCAGACAGTGCCGCCCGTGGAACCTTCTCCAGAGCCCGCCCCACCGCCTGCGTGATCTCTTCCGGAGTGAACGGCTTGCACACGTAGTCCGACACACCCAACCTCGCCGCCTCCGCCGCCGTCTCCACCGAACCGTAGCCTGTTACAATCAGCACCGCCATGTCACTCCGGTTTGCGGTTGCGCTCCGCACTATCTCCATCCCATCCATGTCAGGCATCTTTAGGTCAAGCAACGCACAATCGAAGTAGCCGCACCTGGCCCTCTCCAGCCCCTCTTTCCCCGAAGCAGCCGTTTCCACATCGTAGCCTCGCTCCCCGAAGATCCTCTCGCAGCTCTCTCGCACCATTGGATCGTCATCCACAACCAGAATCCTATGCCGCTCCAGCATCCACTTTCTCCTTACCAGATCTCCGCCTCCAACCGCCCCTGCAGCCACTCGCGCTCTTCGTCGGAAAGCTCGCCGCACTCTTTCTCAATCCATGCAATGTCACCGGAAACGATAGCAGCCTTCGCCTCCCAGCTCAGAGCGTAACCCGAAAGAACCCGGCTTCCTTCCCTCATAAGCGATTCGCCGAAACTCCGATCCTGAGAAGCCATTCTCAGCACCTTCCTCACAGTCTCCGCCTCAACCCTTACCTCACGTTCTCGTCGCACCGGTCCCAATGCCCGCCTCGCAGCCCCCGCGATCTCCTCCGGCGTGAAAGGCTTTTCAATGTAATCCGAGACGCCAAATTTCGTCGCCTCCACCGCTGAACGCACACTACCGTACCCTGTAATGATCACAACCGCTGTGCCCGGCCGCTCGTTCCGCAACGTGCGCGCCAACTCCATCCCGTCCACATCCGGCATCTTTATGTCCGTCAGTACCAGGTCGAAGTCTTCCGCCAACGCCCGCCTCATCCCTTCTCGGCCACTGTCGCTCGTATCCACTTCGTAACCCGCCTGCGTCAGGACACGCCGGCAGCTACTAATTACCACTGGCTCGTCATCCACCACCAACACTCTTGCAATCGGACGCATGGCAGCCACGACCTCCCAACTCAGATCTGCGGACTATTTCCTTCTCAGCACAGCTCACTCATTGCAACCTTCATGCCACTCACGAACTCTGGGAGCGCTTCCGACCCGACCCCTGCCCAATATGCACCCTGACAGCCAAATACGGCGACTACATTTTTCCTGACCCATCCTCTCGCCTTCTCCAGCCCTGGCTCAGGTGTATGCCATCGGAGGCCAACTGTATATGCCGCGCGTACACCGACACATCGGAGCCGCCAAGGCGGTGCTGTCAGATTTCCTCCGCCCGATCCCCCTCGCCTCTATGGCTCTTGCAGCACCAACCCTTTGACTGTAGCATTGTAACTCTCTGGCTTAGAGGGCCCCCGTATGACAGTCAGGCGGCGATTGATATTGAGCATACTTTCAGTAGTCGCCATCTCCGGGGGCGTTTCCAGCCTCATCGGAGGATACCTCCTGCGTCGGCACCTCAACCAGCAGGCCGAAGACCGGGTTCGGCAGGATCTCAACGCAGCCCGCGAATTCTACAATCAGCGCCTCCAAACCATGGAAATCGGTCTTCGCTTCACGGCCCTTGGCGAGCGCTTTTCCCAGGCCGTCGCCGCAAAGGACATTGCCTACTTGTCCCCTCGGCTCGACGCGGTCCGTGCCGACCTCAAACTCGATGCGCTCTGCGTCACCGATAGCAGCGGCAACGTCATACACAGAGCGCATAGCCCCGGCTACACGGGCGACTCCATCGCAGGCGACCGTCTAATCCGCTTGGTGCTCGACGGACAAGAAGTCGCCTCCGGGACGATACTTGTTCCCGCCGACGTCCTTGAAAAGGAAGACTCTTCGCTCGCCCGGCGCGCCAGAATCCCAATCCTCCCTACCCCAAAGGCCGTCCCCTCACACGTCCTGGAGTTGGACTCCGGCATGATGCTTTGCTCCGCCGCATCGGTCCGCGACCCCCAGGGAAATCTACAGGGCGTGCTCCGTGCAGGGGCGCTTGTCAATCGCCACTATGCCCTGGTAGATGAGGTTCAGAATACCGTATTTCGAGACGAGCTATACCGCGGCAAGCTGCTTGGCACCGCCACAATCTTCCAAAACGACGTCCGTATATCCACGAACGTTCAGCGAGACGACGGCAAGCGCGCCGTTGGCACACGCGTCAGTGCCGAGGTGTACGACCACGTTCTCCGGCAGGGAAAAACGTGGCTGGGACCCGCCTGGGTCGTCAACGACTGGTACATTTCGGCATACGAGCCTATATACGACTTGGACAACAAGCCGATAGGCATGCTCTACGTTGGCGTGCTCAGGCAAAAGTTCAGCGACCTCGCCCTGCGCACATTCTCCATATTTGCACTCGTTACTTTAGCGGGCGTCCTGGCCGCGGCCGTCATCGGCTGGAAGCTTGCCAACAGCATCTCCCGTCCAATAGGCAATCTTGCCTCCGCTTCAGTCGCTATCTCACGAGGAGAGTTCTCCCAGGTGCTCCACGTTGAGTCCGCCGACGAAATCGGCTCGCTAACCCAGACCTTCAACACCATGGCTCAGTCCCTGGAGGAGCGCGATGAGGAGCTCAAAAAGGCAACCCGCCTCCAGCTAACCCGTTCGGAGCGGCTGGCTTCCATCGGGCGCCTGGCTGCCGGCGTCGCCCATGAGATCAGCAATCCGCTCACGGGCGCGCTGACTTTTGCCCACATGCTCCTCAGAAACGCACCCGAAAACTCCCAAGAGAAAGAGGACATTCAAACCATCATTGACGCAACGACACGCTGCAAGGAGATCGTCAGGGGACTCCTCAACTTCTCACGGCAGTCCGAGCCCGAGAAAACCTTGTCCGACCTCAATGGTCTCGTACGCGAGGCATTGAACCTCATACAGAACCAGGCCCGCATCAGTCGCGTACAGGTCGCCCCCGAATTCGACCCGCACCTCCCGCAGCTCCTCATTGATGCCAACCAAATCCAGGACGTCGTCGTCAACCTCATCGTCAACGCTATTGACGCCATGCCGGACGGCGGACGTCTCACCGTCCGTACTCGCTCTGCCGCCGAAAATGCCATCACATGGGCTGAACTCGAAATATCGGACACCGGCTGCGGCATCCCTGAAGACGACCTCGAACGTATCTTCGACCCCTTCTTCACCACAAAGCAGACAGGCAAAGGCACCGGCCTGGGATTGGCCATCGCCTACGGAATCGTCAGCGAGCATGGTGGACACATTAACGTCGCCAGCAAGGTCAACTCCGGAACCACGTTCACGGTCAGGCTGCCCCTGACATCGGAGGAACAGGGTGGCGAATAAGAAAGCACATGTCCTCGTAATAGACGACGACCCCGTCGTACTGCGCAGCTTCCAGCGCATACTCGCAGACGACTTCGAGGTACGAGTCGCAAGCACCGGCAGCGCCGGGCTCTCGCTCCTCACCACCGAACCCTTCGACATCGCCCTCCTCGACCTGAAGCTCCCCGATATCCCCGGTATGGACATCCTGCGCCAAGCGGCCGACCTCTTCCCCGACGTCTCTGTCATCATCATCACAGGCTACTCGACCGTCAAAAGCGCAGTCGAGGCTATCAAGATGGGCGCGTTCGACTACCTTACAAAGCCTTTCACGCCCGACGAGATCGAGGCCGTCGTGGAAAAGGCCCTTCGTCAGCGCCGCCTCCTGAAGGACTATCGAGACCTACAGGAAGCCCTCTCGGGCCGCTACAGGGTCTCGCATCTCATCGGCGAAAGTCCCGCCATGAGACGCGTATTAGCCCTTGTGGATCAGGTCGCCCAGACCGACAGCACAGTCCTCATCACCGGCGAGAGCGGAACCGGAAAGGAGCTTGTCGCTCGTGCAATTCACTTCTCCAGTCCCCGAAGGAATGCGCGCTTCGTCGCAGTTGATTGTGGCGCTATCGCCCCACCTCTAATCGCCAGCGAACTCTTCGGCCACGTCCGAGGCGCTTTCACGGGCGCGTCTGCCGACCGCAGCGGCCTCATTGAAACCGCACACCACGGCACATTATTCCTCGACGAAATAAGCAACCTCCCCCTTGACCTCCAGGCCACCTTGCTTCGCGTAATTGAAACCCGGGAGGTCCGCGCTGTCGGCTCCTCTACCTCCGCCAACGTAAACGTCCGCTACGTCGCCGCGACCAACCGTGACCTCCAGGCCTTCGTCTCCGAAGGCAAATTCAGAAATGACCTCTTCTACCGCCTCAACGTCTTCCCCATTCACATTCCTCCCCTGCGAGAGCACCGCGAGGATATCCCAATCCTTGCACGATATTTCCTGGCCGGCCTCTCAGCCAAAATGCACAAGCGCCTTGATGATTTCACTCCCGAGGCCCTAAGAGCACTGATGGAGTACGATTGGCCCGGAAATGTGCGCGAGCTTTCCAACCTCGTCGAGCGCCTCGTCATACTCTGTGGAGAAGGGCTCGTCGGCCAGGCTCGCGTCCACCAGTCGCTGGACGTGTCCGCGCTCGGAAGCTCCGTCCCCCAAACTGTCGCAGAACTTAATGAAGTCAGAAGCAAGCTCCGCGAGCAAGCTGTCGACGATATCGAAAAAGCCTTCCTACTGGAGGCACTGCACCGCAACGGCTATAACATCACCAAAGCCGCCGCGCAGACCGGCATGCAGCGATCGAATTTCCAGGCGTTGCTAAAGAAGCACAAACTTCGCATAAAGGACATCGTAACGCGCCAGACTTACCCCGAAACGGGCAGCGACATAATCAACACCGCAGACCCGAGAGGTTCACCTAAGCCATAAGGAGATGCGTGATGAGGAACCGGTGCAGGATATTCGCAGGCGTAGCCGCCGGCAGCCGGTCTCCGACCAAGTAGACCCGGGGGTCAGGACTTCACGACTGCGGCCTCTCCGCGTTCGCATTCCCCAACTTCCGCAGCCCTCCCAGCCCCAACTTCGCCGCCGTCCTGTATAGCGTGAAATAAAGCGTCGGCACCACCACCAGCGTCAGCACCGTGGCAAACGCCAGCCCGAAAATGACCGCGATCGCCATCCCCCCCCACCACTGGCTCGATTCGCTCCGCGTCACCAACTTGAATTCATGGAAGTTGAAACTGAACCCGGTTGCCATCGGAACCAATCCCAGAATAGTAGTCGCCGCAGTCAAAAGCACAGGCCGCAGCCGCGTCATCCCCGCACTGACTACCGCCTCGAACAGCTCCGCTCCCCCCCTCTGCAACTGCCTCGTGTACGCCAAAAGCACTATAGCGTTGTTCACCACCACACCCGCAAGACTGATCACCCCCACACCCGTCATTATGACCCCGAACGGGCACCCGCAGATCAGCAGCCCCCCAAGCACCCCCACCAGCGACAGAACCACCGTCGTCATGATTATCAGCGGCACCGTCAGCGAATTGAACTGCGTAACCAGAATCAGAACGATCAGCAGCAGCGCGACGACAAACGCCTTCGAAAGGAACGCCTGCGCCTTCCTCTGCTCCTCCTTCTCCCCCGCAAAGCGTATCTCGTATCCCGCCGGCAATTGGAGCTTCTCCAGCCGCCCCTGAACGCCCTTCAGAACCGCAGTGCTCAGCCTGCCTTCGGCGTCGCCCGTCAGTGTCACCACCCGTTCTTCGTTGATCCTCGTTATCGTGCCGAATCCGCCCTGATAACTAAACTCCCCGACCGAACTCAACGGCACTGCCTTCCCCGCATTATTCTGTATCTGCAGCCGCAGCAAATCCTCAATGTTGACCAGTTGAGACAGCGGCAGCCGGATCGTGATGTCGTACTCCTCGTTGAACTCCCGATACGTCCCTACCGCCCTACCGAAAATCGCCGTCTTCAGAAACCTCCCTATCATCTCCGTGTTCACCCCCAGAAGCATCGCCCGCTGCCGGTCCACCTTAAACGCAATCTCCGGCCTAGTCACTTCGAGATCGCTTCGCAGATTAACCAGGCCCGGCACGTCAGCGAACATCTGCTTCGCTTCCTCGCTCAGACTCTCCAGCATACTGAAATCTTTCCCGATGATACGGACGGTCACCGCCGCACCCGTGGGCGGCCCCTCCTCTTGCTTCTTAAGATTCACCTCCGCCCCGGCTATGTCGGAAAGATCCCGCCTGATATCCACCACAACCTCCGCCGACGGGCGCTCTCGAACTTCGTACTCGGAAAAAACCAGTGTGATCGTAGAATTGTGCGCGCCCCCAGCACCCGCTCCGAAAAACCCTCCCCCGCCTCCTCCCACGTTGGCCACAACGTAGTCCAGATGCTCCCCATAAGGCGTGATCCGCTCTTCCACCTGCCTCGCGAGTCGGTCGCTCTCCTCGATGTTCGTCCCCTGCGGACTCCGGATGTTCACGTGAGCCTCGTCCGGATCTATGTCAGGGAAAAGCTCTACTCCGTGCCCGCTCATCGCGTAAACCAGCGCTAGGCCTATTAGCAGCAAAGCCGCCAGTGAAAGCGTCGCGAATCTGTGCTCCAGACCCGTAACAAGCAGCCTCCGGTAGCCCCGAACGAACCAATGATCTTCCCGCCGCTTCTTTCCCGCTCCGCTCACGAAAATCGAAGAAACTGTCGGACTTATCACCAGCGCAACGAACAGCGAGCTGATCAAAGTTATCATCAGCGTGATCGGCAGGTACTTCATGAACTCGCCCATCATGCCCTTCCAGAAGAGCAGCGGCGAGAACGCCGCCACTGTCGTCGCCGTAGACGTCGTAACCGGCCACGCGACCTCTCGCGTCCCTATCAGCGCCGCCTCAAACCTCGAATGACCAAGCTGCACGTGACGGTATATGTTCTCCACGATCACAATCGCATTATCCACCAGCATCCCAAGAGCAAGAAGCAGGCTAAACAGCACAATCATATTCAGCGTGTACCCCAGCGCGCTGATAAACGTAAAGCTCATCAGCATGCTCATCGGAATGGCCACCGCCACAATCAAGCTCGTCCGCAACCCAAGGAAGAGGAACAGTACCCCCATAACCAGTACCAGCCCCGTAAGAATGCTGTTCTCCAGGTCCTTCACCATCCACCGAATATAGCGCGCGAAATCCTGGATGATCTCAAACTCCACCCCCTCCGGTGCTTCCTTCCTCGCCTGCTCCAAAATCACCTTGACCGCATCGGAGATGAGAACTATGTTCGCCCCCGTCCGCTTCTGCACGCTCACCGTAATGCTGCTCACGCCATTCACGCGCGAGTAGCTCATCCGGTCCTTGAACGTATCCCTGATCTCCGCCACATCCGCCAGGTAGATAGGCTTGCCGCCGCGCACCGCCAGCAGCAGATGGTCTATTTCCTCCGACCCGCCAAACTCCCCCGGAACCCGCACGTTGAACTTCACCCCCTCCGTCTCCAGGCTCCCGGCGGAAATGTTCACGTTCTCCGATGGGATAAGCGCGATCAGCTCAGGAATCGTCAGATCGTATGCAGCCACCCGATCAGGGTCGATATCAACCCTGATCTCCCGCTCCAGCTCCCCGCTCACCTCGGCTTTCAAGACCCCGGCAATCGCCTCTATAGCGTCTGAGAGTTCATCCGCGATAGCTTTCAACTTCACCGGCGAAACCTCGCCGGTAATGCCTATCATCATGATCGGCCATTCAGCTATGCTGATCTCTCTTATGAACGGCTCCTCCGCGTCGCTCGGCAGGTCCGCCTTGGCCAAATCAACCCCGTCCCTCACATCTTGAAGCGCATCCTCTATCTTCACCTCCGGGAAGAACTCCAGGAATATTGACGAGACACCTTCCATGCTCTGCGACGTCATCTCCTTCAACCCGTCCAGCCCCGTCAGTTCCGTCTCCAGCTTCATCGTCACCGAACTCTCCATATCCTCCGGCGAAACCCCCTCGGCCGTCGTCGTCACTACCACGTACGGAATCTTCACATCCGGCGCGGCCTCTCGCGGCAGCCTGATGTAGCTGTAAGTGCCGATGAAAACGATCAGCAAAACCAGCACGAAGACTGTCGTCCGGTTCCTGATTGCCGCATCCGATATGATCACTGCTCGACCTCGTCTCCCGAAACGACATACACCGGCTGGCCCGGCGCAACGTAGCGGTGCCCCGCAATTATCAAAACGTCGCCACTCTCAAGCCCGCTTAGAACCTGGACCTCTCTCCCTCTAATGAGCCCCAGCTCAACTTCGCGCCTTACCGCCTTCCCCTCTTCCACCACGTACACCGCCTTGCCTTCCTCCAGCGGGATAACCGCAAGAAGCGGGATCATTATCACATCCTTGATCACCCTCCGCGTCAGGCGCGCCCGCACGATCTGGCCGCTTCGAAGCTGTCCCTCCCGGTTATCCACCGTTATCTCCGTCCGCGTTGAACGCGTCTGCTCGTGGGCCAGCTCGCTTATGTAGCTTATCTTGCCGGTGAACTTCTCACTGTTCCCCCTCGCGTTCGCCGAGACCTTCGCCTCTTCCCCCACTTCCAGGAACTGAATGTCCTTCTCAGGCACCTGCACTGTCACCTTAGCGGTCTCCATGTCCACGACCTCCGCAACTGCGCTCCCAGCTTGCACATACTCCCCCTTCTCCACCATCAGTTCATTTACAACCCCCCTCACCGACGTCACTATCTTTGCACGTTCCAGTCTTACGCGCGCCGCATCCATCGCCGCCTTGCTCAACGCCATCCTTGCCACCGCTTGAGCCAGCTCGCTATCGGTCGCCCCTCCCTCCTCGTGATACAGCGAAGTTCGCTCATATTCGCCCTTATCGAACTTCGCCTGCGCCTCCGCCCTGTCGAAATCCGCCTGCAGCAATTCACTGTTCAAGTAAACGATCGGCGTCCCCGCCTCGCACACTGTTCCTTCCTCCACCGCAAGCTTCTCAACCCTCCCTGCTACCTCCGCCGCGACCCTCACGACACGATTCGGCTCCACCACTGCAGGCAGGTTAATGCTGTCAACCACCTCCGCCTCAGGGCTTATCACCATCACTTCAACGTTCACAGCCGGCACCTGCCTCGGCCGAAGCTCTTCGCCCCCTCTCCGCATCCTCACTATCAAGATCGCCGCGAGTACAGCCACAACCAGGAACACCGTCAAGACGATCAGGACCGGGAGTATGCGTTTCAGAACGTTTCTAGACACGTTTACCTCCGTTGGGCCTCATCCGCTGAGCTTACCTTCCCAGCTTCCTCTTTAGATAGTCCGACCCACTTCATGACCCGTTGGATTCGCAAGCGTATTCTCCTTCGAGCCCCCCGTCCAACCCTCACCCAGACCAAACGCGCTCATCCCGCGGCACCCTTCCCTCCCTAACACTCATTTTATCCGAAACCTCGTTCGCATAACAAACCCCTCTTTCACGTCCCGTCAGCTTCACGCGCTCCTCCCGCTCAGCATCTCGGAACCGAGCAGAATCAAACCGCCCTGACCCACTCACACCATCTACCCCCGCTCAAACGGCCCGGCTTCGCGGAAAAAATCAACGCGGCACGAACCGTCTTCCGCCCATCCTGGGGAGATAGCGCCCGCACAGACACCCCTCAAGGTCAGCCCGCTGCAGAGCTGCTCAGCCGAGCCTTCCGTCCGCTCGCCCGCGAACTGCCGCGGCTACCCTTTGTGGACAGACCCCTTCATCCAGCCCCGACCGCCTCTTCCCTTCCCACCACCGGATAGAAGGCTTTCGGATTGTATATGTACGTGCAATTCTTTATCGGTGTCTTTCTTTGAAACACCTTCGGTTCCTTCGCCCCTTTCGGCACCAGCATGACCTTCCCCTTTACCGGGTCATACCTCCGCTCCTCGTACTTCTCCCCAAAGAACCGTTGGTTAAGATTGAAGTCGAAATAGTAGAGGTACGGCGCCACCCAGAGTATGTAACTCTCCTCCCCGGAGCCCCTCCCCTTCTTTTCTGAAGCGAAACGTATCTTCAGACCCGCCCCATCTCGATCCTTGGCCTTTCGCGCAACCGCGTCCTGAAACTCCACCGCATTGAGCGGAACGCCATCCTCCTCGGGAATGGCACCCATCTGACCATCAACAAACACCCACTTCTTGAACTGGTCCAGCCACACTTCCGCCACCACGTGCCCGGCGCCCGACTTCGCTCTTTCCACGTCCTGTCTCTTCAGCGCAAGCACCCGCGAAGGCATCCCCAGCGATCGTGCGCACCCCGCCACAGCGATCGCGTACTCCACACATCTGAACCTCTTTCCTTCCGACGCCTCCTTCAAAATCGTAAGCGGATCCGACTTCGAAGGTTTGCTGTCCCCGCTGTGTTTCCACCGATCATGCACCCACGCGGTGAGCAACCTCAGCTTCTCGTAGTCGTCCGATGCTTTCGAAACCACCTGTTCCAGACCGTACTCCGTTCGCAGCTTCACCATATTCGGATCATCAGGATCATCCATACGCAGCTCGACCGGCGCGGCCTCCTGCTCATAATCCCATTCAAGCACTCGCCCCGCCTTCTTCCACTGACTCTCCCTCATCATGTCCAGCCTGTTCTTAAGCTGCTGTCGCGAGATTTCCTTCCCGGAAAAAGTAACGGCCGCCTTGCCATCCCGCGCTTCCCACTCGGTGGTGCACTCCATCAATCCCGATGCCCCCCTCGCCGTGACTGTCCTCTGATCCCGCATTCGCCGGCCCCGCGCCAGGCTAATGTGGTTGTCGTACCCCTCCCCGGATAGGCTGTAGGTGAAATGCAGCTCTTCGGCCGCGTACCAGAAGAGGAAATCCTTGAGCGCACCGGGATTCTCCCGGAACTCCAGCAGAGCCGCCTCGTCAGGTCCAAGAACCAAGCTTGCCGTTGTCCCCACCTCGTAGGATCGCCTGACCTTCACAAGTTCCTTCACCCTCCGGGCAATATTCGATACAACATCAGTGATAGCCCTCTCCGGGTCTTCCGCCTCTTTCGCACAAAAGCTCACCGCCGCTTTCCCATCCCGGGGCTCCCAACTGGAGTTACATTCGGCCACCCATGACAGATCGCGCGTTCCCTCAATCTGATAGTCCCACCTTCGTTTCAAGGTCATGTACGTATGCTCCCCCCCGTCTTGCCCCGCGCGCGAGCAGAAGATATGCACCTTCTCTCCGTCGTACCGGAACAGGAACTCCTCGATCTCCGCCGGGTTCTCCTCGAATTCGAGCAGCGCAGCCTCGTCCGGCCCGAGGGCCACCTCAACCGTCTTTCCTACCTCATACGACCTGGTGATCTTCACCTTCTCCTTGGCCGCTTCAATCAGCTCCTCAAACGTCTCATCACCAACCGCCACTCCGACAGCACACATCGCTCCCAACATCACTGCCGCTATGATGGCCTTCTTCACAACGCTCCTCCTTTCCGCATCCCGCTACCGCAGCAAACTCCGCTCAGAACGCACCTCCCCTCCAATACCTGATACGCGCCCCAGCAGGAGATTTTCTGAAGGAAAAAAGAAAGGCCGCTCTCGCAAGCGGCCTTTCTGTCGCGTACTCGAACAGATCTAGAGCGATCGAGAGCGGCGCCCGCTCTCTAGTCGCCAAGCCCCTCAATTACGGCCTGGAAAAACCTCTCTACATACTTGCCGAAATCCTTCCCCGCGTCATCCCGCGTCATGACGACGACCATGTCGTTCGTCGGGTCAATCCGCAGAATCGCATTCGACGCCGCCCCGTGCCCGAAAGTCCCATCCCCGAACCCCTGCTCGAACCACGTCGTCCCGATACCGTATACGTTCGTGGCCCCCGGCCCCAGAACCTTCGTCAGCCTCTCCGGCAGCATCTTCCTGAACGTCTCCTCACTGAAAAAGCGCATCTCCCCGTAAGCCCCTTTATTCAGCAGCATCTGACCGATCTTCGCCATATCCAGCGGCACGCTCGCCGCATCCCCCGACGTCCCAAAGACCCGCGTGTTCTTGCACCCGAGCGGATCGAGCAAATGGTGCACATAGAACATGGGTATCGCTTCACCGCTCACCGTCTCGATGATCTTCCCGCCCAGCGCAAAGCCGACCCCGTTGTACTCGTACCGCTTCCCGACCTCCAGGTGCGGATAGAATCCCGCGATCAACTCCTCCAGGTCGTGATCTCCGTCTCCCCAATGCCCCCAGAACCCGTTCGTATGAGTGTAAAGATGCCTGACAGTGAGCGGCGTCTCCACCTCGATCCCCCTGAGCGCCGGTAGGTACTTGTCCACTCTCTCATCCAGGTCAACCAGCCCCTGATCCACAAGCATCATCATCAGCGTACCCGACATAAGCTTGGTGAGCGAGGCCATCCAACTCCGCGTCGTAAGCCCCATCGGCTTCCCGTCCCGCATCCCATAAGCCTTATGAAGCACGATCACCCCATGCCGCACTATGCAGACCGCGAAAGCCTCGTCGCTCCCCTCGGCCCATTCCTGAAGCGCCGCATCTATCTTCTCCGCAGCGTCGGCCTTCATCCCCGCCTCTTCCAGCGTCCCCTCGCGGATCGCCGGCGCACTCTCCCCCTCTATCGGCCTCGGACAAAAGAACCGGCCTGGATACCGCTTCTCGCTCCCGTAGTACTTCCGCTTGAACGTAACCCACCACTGCCTGTTCTTCGCTCCGGTGGTACCGGTGGGTTTCGGCGTGGGCCTTGGCTTGAGCTGGCTCATGCCTGCCAGCAGCTCCGCCCCCTCGTGCTTGCGTGAAAGCCCTTCGACCATCCGCCAATTCACAAAACCCTTAATCGCCTCCGACTCCTGCGCCACGATCGCCGGCTCCAACCCCATCTTCTCGTAAACCTCCTCCGGCCAGCCCAGGGACGCCTTACTCTCCAGCGTCCACCATTCGATCTCCTCCGGGAAACGGTACAGCGTTCGGAGCCGCCGGATCGTTCGGCCGCCTTTCTCCGGCGTGATTTCCACAACCGCGCCGTATCTTCCCGGCTCGACCGCCTCGGCCACCTCGTCGAAATTCGCGTCGTAATAAGCCGTCTTGATCCTGTATGGACCGATCACCTGCTCGGCCAGACCCGGCTGCTCGAAATCGCAGTCCGGCAACTTGTCCCCGGCAAAGCAGTAAGGCTCGAACACTATCGGAGCCTCCAAAAGCCACCGGCCGCGTTCCACATCGAAATCGGGCAGGTGAACCGCCGCTGCCCTATAGCCCTCCACAACCGCATTAACCATCCCCAGCCCTTCCCCCGGAGGCAGAGTCACACGCAGCTCCGCGGCCGCCCTCCCATCCTTTTCCGCCAATCTTGCGCCTGCAACCCTCTCATCGCCTCGCTTCAGAGCGACTTCCTTACCAACCAGCCTCGCCGCACCATAAACATCTACTTCCGCATGCTTGAACTTCTTGTAGCCGCCGGCCGCGCTCAGAACCACCGGCGGCCCGGCCTCCTCCGCCAGCCGCAGCCAGTTCATCACCGACGTATCGCGGCCCGCTTTCTGCGGCCACGCAAACCTCGTCTTCCGCCCGCCCTCCTCATCTACATCGTTGAACCAGACGATAAAGGCCAGCCTCCCTCCAACCTCCGGCTTGATCGCCAGGTTTTTCCACGGCAGCCGACCTTCGATCGCATACCCATCCTCCGTCCGCAGCCCGGCAAACTCCGCCGCCAACTCCTCCATTTCGTCCGCACCCACGCGATTGCCGCCCAGGTCGACCCTCAGTTCGATGCCGTCGGGAACCACGCCCACCCTTGCAACCGCCCGGTAGTATCCTGGCGCTCCCGGCTGCGCAGCCAGCGTTATCGCCGCCGAATCGCCGAGAGAGGGCGGTGCCTCAAGACTCAGAACATCATCCCGGACCCTCGCCATGAAAAGCAGCCCATTCTCGTCCCATCCAAGACGAAACACCGGCTCGAAGTCCGAAGCCGGCGTATCCGACCGCTCGTCGTACATCATCTCAACCCCAAACCCTCGGTCCTCCCAATCCTCCGCGCTTCCATCAACCGCGACACCCTCCAGCCTCGGCACGTCATAAACCGCTGAATCAGCAGCCAGCACCATCACTGGCAAACACCCAAACGCAGCAGCTGTCAAAACAACCCAAACCACCTTCTTCACGTTCCTATCCTCCAGTCGCAACCGCGCAATAGAACAGCGCAATCTACTTCCAGCACGACGACTCACGAGACGGCATTCTACACGAAACATAAGACCCACCAAATCCTTCCACGGTTCGGCGAAAACTCGCCGCTCCCTGCTACCCCTGAGCAAATCCCATGCCTGCAGCCGCTTCCGTAACCTCTCGCCACCGCCCCGTTATCTCCTTCAGCCACGACCTCGTGTCGAAATCCGCATAGGGATTCTCCTCCACCATCGCGACAATGCTTTCGCACTCCCTCGCCCCGTCCTCGTCCCCCTTCGATTCATACTCGCGCTTTAGGAGCTCACACGTCTTCACAATTCTCTCCTCAAGGTCATCGCCCAAGAACCTCCCCGGGTACGGCTGAAGATCCTGAAGTGACAGCTCCCCGTGGTCCCTCACCTTTTTCCGGTCGTACAGAAACCGCACCGCATCCTCCCGCAGTTTTTTCCAGTCCGCCTGACTCGATCCCGGCGGCAGGTGCTTTATCGCCAGCTCCCGGTTCAGGTAGAACCTTATCCCGTTCACCCGCAGGTTCAGCAGGAAGTCTATATCCTCGCCCCGCGTTATCTTCGGATCAAACGGTACACTTTTCAGAGCGTCCAGACTCACCGCCATATTCCCGCCGAAAACGAAAGGCGTCGGCTTCAGCCGTTCGCCTTCCCCTATAAACCGATCAAAAGCCTCATTCATCGCCGCCGCCGTGCTCCAGTAAGCCCTCCTCCATTCCGGCACCTTTCCTTCGTCCAAGCGATACGTATCCGGCTGAAGATAGTAGCCCGCCAGCGCCTCAATCGTACCTTCCCCGCACTCTCGCCCGATATTCTCCTCGATCTTCTTCAGGAAATCCCTGTCGGTAAACACCTCATCATCGTCAATGAATATCGTACACGCGCTCCCCTCCAGCATCCCCGCCAGCGCGCAGACGTTCCGCACTCCCGCGTAGTTATCCATGTTCACCATCTCCAGCGCCTCCTCCGAAACGCCTCTACGCGCCAGCCGTCCCCTTATCTCCTCAAGAGCCTCAACCCCCAAGCTGCAGATGTCGTACCGCTCGCGATACGGAGCAATGTTTTCCTCACCCTTATCCTCCACTTCCGCCGCGATTCCGCGTTCGTTCGGGACCGCGACGACCACAATCCTCCCCGCCACTTCATCCAAAACATCCAGGCTCCCCAGCAGCCTCCCCAGAGTTCCTTCACTGTCAAGCGGCGTCGGATGATCGAAGACTACTTGCTCCGCGTTCCGATAGGCACCTCCGCCCCGGCCCCAGTATGATGGTACGACCATCGTGAAATCTCTCATCTCTGCCCCCTGCGTTCGTCATTTCACTTCGACGGATTCGCAAGTAGGATACCCGAATGCTCCAAACGAAGCGAGTCCGCTTCCACGACATAGCTCCCACGCCGTGCAGCCATGGCCCAACTTGGACCGCCCGCAGCACCTTCCACCCCGACTGCCTGCCCGCCGTGAAGAGCCCCGCTTGTCTGCATTTTCCCTTGACAACTCCCCGCCGAGCCGTAGATTATTCATCCGGGGTCCGCAAATGCGGGGGGCATCTCGTAGACGGGATGACTCTTGCTTTTTCACACAGTGCCAGTCAACAGCACAGATCGCCGTCCCAGCCGGAACCCTTCCCGGACGCAGACCTCCCTCGAAGCAGTTTCACCTCACCCCGTCGACATTCCGCCAATAACATCCCCCGCCCTTTCCCGCCTGTCGCCTCGCGTGAGGCCGCCAGGACAATAGAGCGAGAATTTCACAGCAGAAGGAGGCTGCAATCATGAAACGACAGATTTTCGTACACTTCATTGTCATCGTGTGCTTGGTTTGGCTCTCATTCCTCCCCCGAAGCGGCATCGCCGCCGGGGTCCCCGACGAGATCGCCTTCCAGGGGAGGCTCCTTGACGACTCGGGCGTTCCCATCCCCGAGGGCAGTAAGAGCATGTACTTCCAGATCTTCGACGTCGAGACAGGCGGCACGGCCCTCTGGTCCGAAAACCAGCAAGTCCAGGTCGGCCCCGACGGCTACTACACCGCCTACCTAGGCCGCAAAAACCCGATTACTCTTCCCTTCGACCAGGCCTACTGGCTCCAGGTCAAAGTCGAAGACGACCCGGCCATGACCCCCCGTTTCCCCTTCAAGAAGGTTGCGTACGCTTTTCGAGCCGACGAAGCAGCCGCCGTCTCAGACCTGAGCGTCACCACATCCAACATCGTCAACCAGGCTGTCACCGCCATTAAGATAGCCGCCAACGCAGTCACATCCGCCAAGATCAGTGACGGTTCGATTGTTGACTCCGACATCTCTGCCACCGCGGCCATCTCACCCAACAAGATAGATGATGGCCCCGGCAGCGGCCTTGATGCCGATACGGTGGACGGCCAACATGCTTCAGCCTTTGCTCCCACCTCCCACGATCATTTCGGCGACTCATGGAGCGGCTCCGAGGAAGCGGGCCTCGAGATTTCCACAAGTCACACCTCCGGCAAGGCGATGTACGGGAGCGCAAGCTCCTCCACCGGCTTTGCCGTCGGGGGGCATTTTGAGACCGCCAGCATAGGGGGAGCCGCCGTTTACGGCTACGGGACTGCGGCGAGCGGTCCTGCAATGGGTGGGTTTTTCAGGACAGACAGTGAAAGCGGCTTCGGAGTGTCGGGCTACGCCACCAGTACAAGCGGACCCGCAACCGGGGGATTTTTCTCGACTAATTCGACATCCGGCATGGGTGTCTATGGATACGCACCCGCCTCGACTGGCAGCGCGTACGGGGGAT